>JBIKMF010000386.1:0-3957 GCA_044359425.1 Phycisphaerales bacterium | reverse complement strand
AACTCGGCCAAGTGCCGCGTCGTGTTGCTGTTCTCCGCTCGGAACGTCGGCCCGAACGTGTACACGTTGCTCAACGCGCAGCAGTACGTCTCCACGTTCAACTGCCCCGACACCGTCAGGTGCGTCTCCTTGCCGAAGAAGTCCTGCGCATAGTCCACGCCCCCTTCCGGCGTCCGCGGCAGGTTCATCTGGTCCAGCGTGCTCACGCGGAACATCTGCCCCGCGCCCTCGCAGTCGCTCCCCGTGATGATCGGCGTATGCACCCAGTAAAACCCGCCCTCATGGAAGAACCGATGGATCGCCATCGACAGGCAGTGCCGCATCCGCGCCACCGCGCCGAACGTGTTCGTCCTCACCCGCAGGTGCGCCAACTCGCGCAGGTACTCGAACGTGTGCCGCTTGTTGCTCACCGGGTACGTGTCCGGGTTCTCCACCCAGCCCGTCACCGTTACCGAGCCGCCCGAAGCGCCGTCCACCAGCACCTCGACCGACTGCCCCTTCCCCTGGCTCGCCACCAGTTGCCCGGTGATCTCCACCGCGCACCCCGTGTTCAGCTTCTGGATCTCCGCGAAGTTCGCGAGGTTGCCGCGGCAAACCGCCTGGATGGCATCAAACGCCGTTCCATCGCTCACGGCGACAAAGCACAGACCGCCGTCGGCCTTGCTCTCGCGGTTCGTGCGCACCCAACCCTTGATCGTCACGGGCTGGCCAACCGAGGACTTGAACGCTTCGCAGACCTTCAACCAGGACATGAAGTGACTCCCTTGGAGAAAGGGAGATAGTAGTGCGCCCGACGCCCCTCCGATCGCCCATCAGGCTTCTGTTCGCACTTCCTTCAACACCCCGAATCCCAGCGGTCAAAGAACACGACGATGTCGTCCCCGTCCACTCCGCCGCTTGCGTCAAAGTCCACCCGCGCGTCGCTTGTGTCCCACAGGCCAAAGAACTCAATCACGTCGTCGCTGTCCACCCGCGCATCGCGGTTCACATCCGCCGCGCAGAAGGGGCACACCTCGTACACCGCCAGCCCCCCCACCGTCTCGCTCCCCGCACGCGTGAAATCTCCACCCCCCAGCAGCCGCGATGTCCCCCCAACGTCGTACGGTGCCGCGGCATACACCGGGCCGTTGAACTCACCCATCGACTCCCACGTCGTCCCATTCCACCGCACCACGGACGCCACGCCCGTCGGCAGCACGGCGCGAGTCAGCCCCAGCAGCCGCGGGCCGTTGCCGTCGTCAAAAACCTCCACGTCGAGGATGTTGAAGGTCTCGGTGTTGAGCAGCGTGAAGCCGTTCGCGTCGGCGCGTGCGAGGTTGCCCTGACGGTTGCTCGCGAAGAAGAATCCGACCGAGTACAGCGTCGCCGGCGATCCCGGAACGAAGACGAGCTTGCGATGCTGCGTCACTGTGGGTGATGCACCCGGAAAGAATATCTCCTGTTGAGTGGTACCGTTCCACCGGAAGACCCGGCCCCCGCCCGTCCCCTGGAACGACGCCACGGCGCCCGAACCGTCCGGCGCGACCGCCACATCCACGACCGACGAACCGATCGAGATCGTGGTCATCCAACCCCCGTTCTGCAGCCGCAGCAACGACGCACCCGTCCCCGTCGTGCCGACGAACAGAATCTCCGTGCCCTGGATCATGCCCACTGCCGCGGCAGACACCCGCTGGGAGAGGAATGGCAACGGAACCACCGCTCCCGAGGCATCAATCCGCACGATCCCCTGCACCGCGGTCGCCCCGACGTGCGTGAAGTCCCCCACCAGCACCAGCCCGCCCTGGTACGGCAGGATCTGCTTCACCGCGCCGTTCAACTCAGCGATCGGCTGCGTCCACGCCCCGTTCTCAAACTTCGCGAAGTACGCGAAGGGCTCGGCTCCCACCGATCGGAACGCACCACCGACGAACACCTGCTCCGACCCGTCCACCACTCGCCGGTGCACGGCGCGAACACCAGGCGAAGTAACCCCTTCGCCGAGCGCTGCGAACGCCGCGCCGTCCCACGTGCCGATCGAGTTCATCAGAATCGTCGGCGGCGGCAGCGGTTGCCCGACAAATGAAGCCGTTTGCCGTACACCATCGAACTCGCCGCCGATGACAAGACGACCATCGGAGAGTGAACCGAGCGCGCGGATCGCGCCGGCACGCGAGAACGGATTGGCCTGCCAGCCGTTGGGGCGGATCACGCGCCAGCTCGTGCCGTTGAACGCGCCGAGCCCGGCGGGGCTCGAATCCAATCCGCCGAAAGTCTGGAAGTCACCACCGGCATAAAGAGCTGTGCCGGACGCGTCGGTGTGGCGGTGGAGCGTGTAGACACTTCCGCCGTAGCCGTTGGGCGGAAACACCGGGACGCTCGACCATCCGCCCGACCCTGTCGCGCGATACAGACCCTGTGAGAACGACAACGCCGAATAGATGTCGGTGCCGAGCGTCGCCAGCTTCGTCACTTCGACAAAGCCGCCCCCGACGTTCTCGCTCGTCCACGTGCTCCCGTTGTACCGCGCAATGTTCTGCGTCGACGACAGCGGGTACCCACCAACATTCAGCCCCGCGCGAACGCCCGAAGCAACCGACGCCATCGTGTTCGGCGTGATGTTCTGAAGCCCGTTCGTCGCACCGACCGCCGACCACTGCGTCCCGTCGAACCGCGCAATCCGAGACGTGGCAACCGCCCCAGTGGTGGTGAAGTTGCCGGTCGCGTACAGAAACGTCCCCGACGCGTCCGCGTGAACATGCAGATCCGTCACCGAACCGTTCGGACCACCCACCGACTCCCATCCCGCCCCGTTCCACCGCCGAACCCCCGCGTCCGTCGTGCCCCCAGGGCCAAAGAACGACCCCGCCGCGTACAGCCGCGCGTTCGTCCCCGCCCCAAACGTCTCCAGGTCGTACACAAGTCCCGGCAGCTCACCCGCCGCAAGCCACTGCGTCCCGTCCCAGCGAGCCACATACCCCAGGGGCGTCCCCCCCGAAGCAAAGAACTCCCCGCCGACGAAGATCTCCCCCCCAAACGACTTGATCGCCTGCACAAACCCCGGCATCCGCGCGGCCGTCAGCCCGGACTCCGGCGCTGCCCATCGGTTCTCGCACACTTGCCCAGACGCAATCCCGGAACAAAGCACCAGCGCGGCGACAGCAGAGCGTGTACCCATGATCAACCTCCCGTTGAACCCGTGTATACCGCCAATCGGCGTGCAGGTTGCCCCTTCCGCCCACTCTTAACACCCAGCGTCCCACTGCGCAAAGAACACAATCACGTCGTCGCTGTCCACCCCGCCGCTCCCATCCACATCCGCGTCCGCCCCGTTCGCATCCCATTCTGCAAAGAACGCGATCGTGTCGTCGCTATCCACACCTCCCGAGCAGTCGAAGTCCGCGAAACACACACCCACCACAAAGCTCGCTTCCGCCGACCCCAACGCGTTCGTCGCGGTGAGGACGTACGTGCCCGCGTCGGCGGAGTCCACGCTCGCGAGCAGCAGGTCGCTCCCGGTCCCCACCTGATTGCCGTTACGCGACCAGACGATGTCCATCGGCCCCGAGCCCGCCACGTCGGCGAAGAGGGTCACCGATGCTCCGTCGCACTCCGTCACCTGCAGCGGCGAGGTCGAGCGAACCACCGGCGCAACGCCGTACCGCCCATCGACGCGCAGGTTCTGGGCCCAGATGTCCGTCGACCCCCCCGACGCGCCATGCCCAAACGCGAGCACAACCTCGTCCGCAAGCACCGGCGCAAACGCCAGTCGAGACTTCGCCGCAACCACCGGCGACGCCAGATTCTGCCAGCTCAACTGACCACCCGGCGAAACCCCCGCCGCGAAGACAACGTGGGTCGTCGCAGACCGCGAGTCGATGCCGAACACCGTGCACCCTCCCTCGGGCGCAACACGGCACTGAACGAACGACGGCTGGTTCGCGTTCGCCGCAATCACCACGGTCCCGTCGTTCCCCC
>JBIKMF010000062.1:0-14347 GCA_044359425.1 Phycisphaerales bacterium | reverse complement strand
ATGTCGCCGTAGCCAAGCAGGAGTTCAGCGCCCTTGCTGTCGAGCACGATGCGGCTGTCCATGCCACTGGCGACGCGGAACGCGACGCGACAGGGCATGTTGCTCTTGATGAGTCCGGTGACGACGTTGGCCTGGGGGCGCTGGGTGGCGAGGATGAGGTGCATGCCGACGGCGCGGGCCTTCTGGGCGATGCGGATGATGTGGCTCTCGACTTCCTTCGCGGTCATCATGAGGTCCGCGAGTTCGTCGATGATGAAGACCATGTAGGGGAGCTTGCGGGGGATCCGGGCCTCTTCCTCGGGCGTCTTGGCGCCGAGGCGTTCCTTGAGTTCGTCCCAGGTCAGTTCGTTGTAGCTGGCGATGTCGCGGCAGCCGGCGTCGGCGAGGAGCTCATAACGCTCGTCCATCTTGACGCACGCCCACTCGAGGATCGCCGCGGCCTTGGCCATTTCGGTGACGACCGGGCACATGAGGTGGGGGATGTCCTTGAACTGCGACATCTCGACCATCTTGGGGTCGACCAGCACCATCTTGAGTTCGCTGGGCTTCTTCGTGTAGAGGAAGCCCATGATGATCGTGTTCATGCACACGCTCTTGCCCGAGCCGGTGGTGCCGGCGATGAGCATGTGCGGCATCTTCGCGAGGTCTTCGATCAGCGGCTCGCCGGAGGCGTCCTTGCCCATGAACATCGGGAGCTTCATGCTGGAGAAGCGTTCCGTCTTACCCATGAGCTCCTTGAGGCGGACCTTCTCCTTGGTCGTGTTGGGGACTTCGATGCCGATTGTGTCGCGGCCGGCCTGGTTGGCGACGATGCGGATGTTGACCGACTTGAGGGCACGGGCGATGTCGGTCGCGACGGCCTGAACAACCGCGACCTTGGTGCCGGGCGCGAGCCGGACGTCGAACAGCGTGATCACGGGACCAGACTCGATGCCGACGACCTCGCCCGCGATGTTGTACTGACGCATGGCGGACTCAAGGGCCGTCGCCTGCTCGCGCACGTGCGCCTCGAGGGTCTGCGAGAAGTTCTCCTCGGGGTTCTCGAGGAGGTCCATCCCCGGGAACCGGTAGCTCTCGCCCTCATCGACCGTCTGCAGATCGCGCATCGAGGCATCGGTGGCGACCTGCTTGTGCTGCTGGCCCAGGGCGATCGGCAGCTTCGCGATCTTGGCCTTGAGTGCTTCCTGGTCGAAGACCTGCGGCGCGCCGGGAAGGTCGTCCTCTTCCTCTTCTTCCGCCTCCTCCTCGTCGTCGTCCTCTTCTTCGGGCTCGGGAGCGGCGGCGGCCTTCTTGCCCTTCGTGGGCTTCTTCTCGATTTCCGCGGCAGCCTTCGTCGCCTCGTGCGCGGCGAGTTCTTCGGCCTCTTCGGCGGCGGTGAGTTCGTTGTCCTCGTCTTCGTCGACCGTCACCGCGGCGGCTTCTTCGTCGGGATCGACCACTCCGAGCTGCGCCGCCGTGGGGGGCGCGGTGCTCTGGGCTTCATCGACGCTGCGCTTGCGGCGGCGACCGCGTCCGGGCGTGGCGGTGGCCGTACCGACGGGCTGATCATCATCGATGTCGTTGGGACGGATCTTCTTCTCGCCGCCGATGCTCTTGAGCTTGGCGAGCAGCGTGGAGAAGACGCTGCCGCCCGCGCGGGCCGTGGTGCGGGCCGCCGCGGTACCGGCGGCGAGCGCGAGTTCACCGGTTGCGCCGCCGACGACCTTCGCCGCGGGCACGCCGTGCTTGCGGGTCCACTGCCAGGACCACCCCATGGCGGCCGTGAGCCACTCGTCCATGGCGACGATCGCGCCGATGATCCCCATGAGGCCGATGAAGAAGACCGCGCCGACGGGTCCGACGCGCGGGAGCAGTTCACCGACGATGACGTTGCCGATGTGCCCGCCCGCCAGATCCGGGAACGCGCCCGACTCGGGCAGCAGTTGACGCTGCAACGCCGCGAACGCGGCGCTCAGCATCACCAGGCCAACGGCCCGGAGCGCGGCATGCCGCACGGTCTGACCGATCGCCGCGGACAGGAGCCCGAGCCCCGCGATGGTGACGAGCACCCACGCGCCGAAGCCCAGGAGCTTGAACAGCGTGTACGCGAGGAGCGCGCCGAACGGTCCGCACCAGTTGGTGACGATCTCGTTGGGCGGGAAGCGCAGGTGCGTCGGCGGGTCGGCCGGGTCGAAGCCGATCAGGCTTGCGAACACGAACGCCCATCCGGCGAGGACAATGAGGAGAGCGACGCGGCGCGCGATGGACGGGCCGGCCGACTTGCCAGTTCGTTTGGAGGACTCTGCCATACGTCGAACAGTATCGGCCGATAGCCGCTGAACCGACCAGAGATCGCAGACAGTTCGGGGCCCGGCCGGTGGCCGCTACTCGACGATCCTCGACCCCAGGTCAATCTCCGAGCCCCAGACCCGATCGATCCCCGTCATCCGCTCCGCCCGGGCAACGTCGGGGACGATCAGAAGCCGGACCGAGGACCCACGGGTAACTCCCTTGGGCCCAGGGCCTTGCTCGCTCACGTTGTTCGGCACCGGGGACCCCGGGCCCCTCAGAATCGTCACGTACATCACCCGCTCCCGACGCGAACTGCCGTCCGGATCGGTGATCTCGGCCATCAGCTCCCCCACCACCGGCACCGGGCACCCCAGCTCCGTCAACCCCGCCGTGATCACGCCGTCCGCCAACTGCACCGGCAGCGCCTTGATCGCCTGCTGCAGCCGCGCCGCGATCTCCGGGCTCTCCTCCCCCGTCAAAACCGTCAAAAGCGCGGCCCCCGCCTCCACCACCGTGATCCCCGCCGCGGCGGAGGTCGTTCGGATCCGGATCGGCTCGTTCAACCCAACCGCCGACAGCTCGCAGACCGTCGTGATCTCCGCCTGATAGCTCCCGGGGGGCACGGGGAGATCGATGTCTACCCCGACGCCAAAGCTCAGGCCACCGTTGACCCCGACAGACGCGAGCTTCCCGTCGCTGCTCTTGGCCCGTGCCGCGACCTCGATCGTCTTCCCCAGCGCATCGCGGAAGATCACGGTCATCTCCAGCACATCGATCTTCGCGCGGAAGTTCGGGTCGGACCCACCACCGAGCGACCCGTTGTCGGACACGAAGACCTGCACGCGCGACGACTCCCCGGTCCGGACGCGCGCCGGCAGCGTCGCCGTGATTCGGGTTTCGCCCGCGTAGAACGCCGCGGCCTGCTCGGGGGTCAGCACGCCGTCCTTGAGCGCCGCGACCAGGATCTTCCCCGCGTCTGGCGTCCATGTCGGGTTCGGCGAGGCACGCAGCTTGAGCAGCATGTCCACGACCTCCCCCACTTCTTCCGGCGTCAGTAGGCCCCGCCGCTGGCGCGAGGCGATCTCCGAAAGGGCCGGCCCCGCGAATCTGCCCCGGGACGTCGCCTCCTGCTTGAGCATCCAGAGGGGCTGCGCGCGGAAGACCGCCGGCGCCGCAACCACAACAATCGGAGCAACGGCCATCAGCACCAGCACCGCTCCCAACCCCGCGACCCACGGGCGCCGCCGACGCACACCCACGCCGACCGCCCGCGCCGCCGTCAGATCCTTCCCGCACTCGGGGCACTGCGGGATGTTCTGCACGATCCCCCCGAGTTCGTACCCGCACCCTCGGCAATGCGGCCGATCCCCGACCCGTCGGCCCACGATGCCCCAAACAAAGAGAAGCAACCCGATCGTCGCGGGAAAGAGCACCAGAAACAGCACGCCGATCGGCACACCCACGGCAGACTCCTCTCGCTGGTTGTACGGAAATTCCCCCGGGGTGTTACGCGCGGGGCGCGGCGTGCCCCACGCTCGCTTGCGCGAGCGGAAGGTCGTCGGCCGGGTGCATACACACGATCAGCGGGTGAACTTCACCGAAGCCGTCACCGCGAGCGATGAGTACAGACGACCGTCGTACGCCCGCATCGTAAAGATCGACACGGGAATCGACGAGATCGCCGGAGTTGTGGACGGGGTCCAGACCAGGGACTGGCCGACGCTGAACAAGGTTTGGCCCGGCGTCACCGCCACGCCGTCAATCGTCAGCGTGCCGTCAAGCACCGAGTCGATGACGAACCGGAGCGCGTCCTTGTTCTTGTCCGCCTCATTCGCCGCGGCCTGGATGCTCGCAAACGTCAGCGTGACCGACGTCGGGGGCGCGAGCGGATCGACGCGCACATTCACAGCCTTCGCCGTGGTCATCGTCGGAGCGGTATTGACGGGAATGGTCACGTTCACGGCCTTGGCCGAAACCTGGCCGCCGTCCGAAGCGAGGATGGAGAACGCCCTCGTCGGCTTGCTGGCGGTCACGGGGGCGGTCCACACCAGCGGCTCGCTCTCGGGAGTCAGAACCGTCGTCCCCGGGGTCACCGCGACGCCGCCCTGCGTGAGCGTGCCCGCGAGCACCTTGGAAACCACGAAGTTCACCGTCGAACCCTCGGGATCGGACTCGTTCGCCGCGTTCGCGAGCATCTCCCACGTGATCTCGAAGGGCACGCCCGCGTCGGCGGTCGGCAGATTCGCGACGGTGGTAAGCGTCGGCGGGAAGTCGAAGGCCACGGAGAACTGGTACTCGCCGGTCGAACCCACGGCGCCGGTGTTCGCGGTCCTGGGGTTGTACGTCCGAGCGTTGTCGCTCGCGCCGTTGATGCCGATGAAGTACGTCTTGCCCCGCAGAACCGAGACCGACGCCTGGCTCGCGCGTGACTCCTCCGAGATGTTGTCGTTGAACGCCAGTTCAACGCCCTTGGAATCGAAGATCCGCAGGAACGTGTCCGCCGCGAACGCCTCAAGGATCGACGTCGTGATGGTCAACCGGCCGTTCGAAGGCGCCACGAACTTGAAGAAGTCGACGTCGGCGTTCCCCGAGGAGAACCCGTTGTCGGTGCCGAGCTCGCCTTCAACCGACTGCCCGACCGTCACCGTGCGGACCGCCTTGTTGCCGATCGCATCGTCCGAGAGGTTCTTCGTCGCCGAGGCGCTCAGCAGCTTGGCGCTGATCTGGTAGATCCCCGTCTCGCCGCCCGAACCCGAGCCGGTCGCGAAGGGATCGAAGTTGTTGTTGCCGAACCCCGAAACCGCCACGAAGTAGCTCGTGTTCGCCGCGATCGTGTACTGCAGGAGCGGATCGACGCTGGTCGTGGTGTCGTCCACCGTGCCCAGGAGCTTGCCCGTGCCGTCGAAGATCGAGAGCACCGAGTCAAACGGCGACGTGTTCCCGCTCATCTCGAACGAGTCGATGTTCACCTCGAGCACGCCGCCCTTGTTCGAGAAGATGCGGAAGAAGTCCACGTCCTTGTCGCCAACGTCAAAGAGCTCGCCCGTGGAGTTTGAGTCGACGCCAATGCGGCCGAGGACGTTCGCAAACGGCAGTCGCACCGTATCCGTGCGGACCTGCTCGATGGTCCCGTTCGTGTCGGGCGTCACGAGGCGCACGATGATCTGGTACGTGCCGCCGGGTCCATTGGGAAGGCGGTTGTCAAGGTTGGTCGGGTCGTACCCGAGGTTCTCGAAGTCCGACACGCCGAAGTAGTACACCCCGCCGCGCTGCACCCGCACCGACAGGAAGCTGTCGGTCGTGTGGCCGACGAACTCACCCGCGGAATCGAAGTGGAACCCGGGGAACGAGGCGTCGGTGAACTCCGTGCCTTCGGCGGCGGTGTCATCGCTGAACCCCAGCGAGTTGCCGTTCTCGTCGAACACGCGGAGGAACGAGTCGACGAAGCCGTCGAGGTCCGGCGTGTCGATGTCCACGAGCAGAAGCCCGTTGTCCGGCACCGTCACGCGGAACAGGTCGACGTCCGAGCTGCCCACCGGCTGGCCCAGGTCCGCGCCGATGAACCCCGCGAACTCCAACGGCGCAAGGTCGTCGCCCAGACGGACCTCCACCGCACCACTCAGCAGGCCGTTGGGATCCGCGTTGCTCAAGGACAAGGACAGCGTGTACGAACCCGTGTCGCCCGCGACGCCGCCCGCCTGCGTCGAGCTGTACGAGGTATTGGGCGCACCGCTCACGCCGACGAAGTACACGCCCGGCTCAAGGTTCTGCGTCAGCCGCGAGTACCCCGTGTCACCGCCGTTGTCGTCGTTGGCCAGCTCCGCGCCGTTCGCGTCGAACAACCGCAGGAACGAGTTGAAGTCCTCGCGGTCGTCCAAATCCGGCGAGAGCGTCAGCGTCACGTTGCCACGCGAGGCCACCGTGATCTTGTACATGTCGACGTCGCGGCCGCCGATGGCCGTCGAGCCGCCGTCCTCGCCGATCCGCCCGGTGATCGAGAGCGTTTCGCTCCCGTCCAGCACGGGATTGATGATCGCCGCGCCCGACAGTCGTCCGTTGGGATCGGCCACGCTCTCGCCGCCACCCGGGGGCGGCGGAGGCGGGGGCACGTTGCCGAACTGCTCGCGCACCCGCTGCACGGCGCGGTAGATGTTCAGCCTCGGGTAGCTCACCTGCGTGTTCGTGACGTTGTCGTCCTCGTCGTCGCCGTCGAAGATCGTGTCCGCGGTCGCCCGCAGCGTCGTCACGACCTCGTCGGGCGTCAGCAACCGGCCCGCGAACGTCATCGCGGCATCCTGCAGCAGCGCGACCGCGCCCGCGACCACCGGCGAAGCCTGCGACGTACCGCCCATGTCGGCGTACCCGTTGCGGGGCGTCGTGCTCCGCAGCAGCGCACCCGGCGCAAACAGCGTGGATTCACCCACGATCCGCTGCGAGAAGCTCGTGATCCGATCCTCATCGGTCGTGAAGTCCGTCGCCCCGCTCCCCCACTCCACCGAACGGCTGAACGTGTCCTCCCACACCGCGCCCACCGCGATCGTGCTGCCGATCGCCGGCGCCGCGATGTTCTGCGTCTCACGCCCCTTGTACGAGTTGCCGTTCGCCGAGATCACCGTCACGCCCACCCGCTCAAGCCGCCTGATCTCCGCGATCACCGGGTCGCCGCTCACCTGCGTCTCGCTCGTGTAGAACCCGCCACCCAGCGACATGTTCACCGCCACGATGTTGAACCGCGTGCGATTGTCCAGCACCCACCGCAGCCCCTCCGCGATGTCGCGGTTGCTCCCCGACCCGTTGTCGCCCAACACCTTCACGCCCACGATCCCCGCGCGCGTCGCGACGCCGATCGTCGGGTTGCTCGAACCAACCAACCCCGCGACATGCGTGCCGTGCCCCTGCCGATCAACCGGCAGGCTCTCGCCGTTCACCGCATCAAACCCGCCGAGGAAGTTCGCCGACAGATCTCGGTGCGCACCGTCCACGCCCGTGTCGAGCACCGCGACCGTCACGCCCTGCCCGTCGATGCTCGAGAAGAGCGGATCCGCCCGGAGCTGGTTCAGCCCGATGATGTCCATGTAGGACAACAGCCGCCGGTCCTCGAGCGTCTCAATCGGCAACTGCCCGGCCGACGCACGCAGCGCCCCAACCGAACGACCGAACGCCTCACGCAACCCGACGAGACTGAACAAAGACCCGCGCATGCCTGACTCCTCCCGATGACTCCCCCGCCCCGCACAGGGCAGCCCGCCGAGGCCGCCCACACGTAGTCAGAAGCGTAACTCGCGCCCCGGTGCGACGTTTTTCTGTTCCTGCCGGGGACTCCCCACACCCAAACGCCAGCCGCACCACATCGGCCCGGAAACCCCCACCTCTTTCAGATTTCCCCCCACCTCCACCGTATTGCACTTCCCTCACATCGCTCTGGGCATCCCTTCCAGCCTGGGAAGCTGCGCTTCCACCTCGGCCCGCGTCGGCAGCCCCGGGATCGCGCCGGGTTTCGTCGCCGCGAGCGCACCCGCGACCGACGCCGTCAGCAGCGCCTTCTCCACCAGCCCCGACTCCTCCGAGGACTTCGCCTTGGCCGCCGCGACCACCCCCGGCCAGCACACCGCGATCGCCCCGCTGAATGCATCCCCCGCGCCCACCGCGTCCACCGCCGTCACCTGCAGGGTCGGGATCCGCCGCTGCCGCCCGCGGTGCGAAACGATCGCCCCCTGCGCACCCAGCGTCAGGATCACCGTCACCGGCCCGATCTCACCCGCCCGCAGCAGCAACCGCCCCGGCTCCGTACCCAGGTCCTGCCCCGTCAGCGTCGCCGCCTCCGACCGGTTCACCAGCAACACATCCACCAGCGTGATGAACTCCCGAGGCATCTGACGCGCCGGCGCGGCATTCAGGATCACCGGCACCCCCGCAGCCCGCGCGATCTTCGCCGCCTCGATGTTCGCCGCCAGCGGAATCTCGAGCTGCAGCAGCAGCACCGACGCCGACGTGATCGCGGCCGCCGCCGCCTGCACATCCTCCACCGTCACCAGCGCGTTCGCGCCGCTCGCCACGACGATCGTGTTCTCCCCGCCGTCCGCGACCGTGATCATCCCCAGCCCCGTCGGGTGCCCGGGTGTCGTCAACAGATGCTCGAGCCCGATCCCGTTCTCCGTCAGCACCGCGCGCAGCTTCTCGCCGTGCGCATCATCGCCGACCCGCCCCACCATCGACACCGAGCCCCCCATCCTCGCCGCCGCAACCGCCTGGTTCGCGCCCTTGCCGCCCGGGAACGTCTTGTACGACCCACCGAGCAGCGTCTCACCCGGCGCGGGCAGCCGCGGAGCACGGACCACAAGATCCATGTTCAACGACCCGACGACGCAGACAACAGGAGCAGCCATGGGCGCAGTGTACGCGAACACCGAGGGTTGCGACGCCCTCGCCCCCTCCGCGCACCCCCAACTTCCCGATTCCCTCAGACGATCTCGACGATCTCGAACCGCTTCACCCCACGCGGCGCACTCACCCGGATCACGTCCCCCACCCGCGACTTGAGCAACGCCTCGCCCATCGGGCTCGTCGCCGTCACCTCAACATAGTCGTACGACGGCGTCTGCGACGCCTCCCCCACCAGCTTGTAGAGGTCGAGATCGTTGTCGTCCAAATCCTTCAGCCGAACCGTCGAACCGATGAACACGACCCCCTCGACCGCCTTCGCCATGTTCTCGTCGATCACCGAGATGTTCGACAGCCGCTCCTGCAGCCGCCGGATCTCCGCCTCCTCCATCCCCTGCTGCTCGCGGGCCGCGTGGTAATCCCCGTTCTCCTTCAGGTCCCCCAGCGCACGCGCCTCCGCGATGCGCAGGGAAATCGCCGGCCGATTCGCGACCAATGCCGCCAACCTCGATTCAAGCTGTCCCTTCTCCGCCGGTGTCATCATTTCCATGGACAACTCTTCCTCGATCAGTGCAGCTTCCGCGGCGAGGAGCCAAATCCCCTGTGCCTGTGGTGTACCCACACCGGGTACTCGGGATGAATCTAGGCCACCGACCGCACCGGGGCCACCCGAGACGTCCGAATCGCCCCGGCTGATAACGCCGTCACACCCAGCCCCGAAACCGCCGCCAACGCCGCCCAGTGCGACGGCAAAACCTCCGCCGTCACCCCCGCCCACAGCCGATCCCGTGTCACCTCAAACGTCACCGTCAGCGGCGACGTCAGCAGAAACGGGTTCACGTCGCCCTCCTCACCACCAAGCGCCAGCAACGCCGCGATCCCCGGCCCCGCCGCAGCCAACGCCACCATGCCCACCATCCAGCACCAGCGCGGCAGCGTCGACGTCATCGCGAACCCCAGCACCCCGCACACCAGCGCAGACCACGCCACCGCAAACAGCGTGATCATCAGCGTCACCTCCAGCGGCCACCCCGCCATCCCCGGCAGACTCTGGCTCAGGATGATCGCCGCGCCCGGTGAGAGCACCACCACCGCGTCCGCGAGAAACGAGCGAATCGGCCGCCCCGGTGCCTCCTGGCTCAACCGAACCATCGGCCAGAACACCGCAACACCCAGCAGCACGAAGGTCAGCAGCAACCGCGCCGAGGGCCTGTACACCTCGTACGTCGTCAGCCCGATCCGCCCGAGCTGCCCGATCGAGATCGCCGTGGCCGCCAGCAGGTAGCACGTCCAGAGAAACGCGAGTCCCCTCGGCTCCGTGCGTCGGTGGGCCCAGCGATCCGTGGGCGGTGAAGCCGGCGGCGGCGCGGGCAGAGCGCTCATCGGCGCGGGAGTCTCATCGGGAGGCGCGGGGTTCTCGTCCGGCGCGCTCATGGCCGCTGCGCGGTCGCGGCCTCGGCCGAGGCGGAGGTGTCAAACACAACGTGAGCCCGGTACACGTGCGCCCGCGCGTACGAGCCGTCGATCCGGCCGTACCGCCTGTTCAACGCGCTGATGTTCGCGAGCTTCTGAGACGTGGAAACATCCCCGATCAGCGGCTTGCTCGCCCGCCCGCCCCACACCACGCGCGTGCCCGCCGTGGTCACGAGTTCGAGCGTGCCGTTCGACGAGTACAGCGAGAGATCGACACCCGCGATCTGGTCCTCCCACGGCTGCTGCGTCACCAGCGCGAGGAGTTCGAGCCCCGCGATCATGTCCTCGCCCGCCCACGCGGTTCCGAAGTCACGCGCGCCGTGCTGATCCATCGGGGGAGGCATCACCGGGTTCGCGAGGAACCGCATCGTCGATCCGCCCTGGCTGTAGATCGGCGGAAGCTGGCGTCCAAGGTGGTCCACGAGGAAGTCGCGGTCATCCTGCCGCACCACCGCCGCGGGCGTGCGCCACCGGCCATCGACCTTCAGTGTCGCGCCCGGCTCGCGGGTGATGCGGGGGTAGCCGTCAAACCAGCCGCACGCGGCCAGCGCCGTGCCGAGTTTCTCGAGCGGCTCGCGCGAGAAGGCCTCGACCGACTCGCCGAGTGCTTCCTTCGCGACCCGCGTGACCGCCTCCTGATCCGCGACCGGCAGCCACGTCCCGATGCTCTGCCCATCCTCATCGAGGATCGGCGGCCACACAATCTCCAGCTTCACGCCCGTGTGCGGCGAGAGCGCAGCAGAGCGCCGTTCGAGCGGGCGCAGCCCGATCGTCGCCGCGACGAGTATCGCGCAGCACAGCAGGAGAATGCCGAATCCGGTGAGATGCGAGAGGAAGGACTTCCAGCCGAATCCTTCGGCTGTCCCTTCCTTGGTGGGGCTTCGTGCCATGACCAATCCTTGTGCTGCCGGAACCCAAAGTCACGCGGTGCCGTCACGCATCGCCAGCTCCACGAGCTTCGCGGCGAGCGCCCCGAACGAAAGCCCCGCGTGCCCGGCCGCCATGGGCAGGAGCGAGTGACCCGTAAACCCGGGCATGGTGTTGATTTCGAGCAACCAGGGCTCCCCGCTTGAATCAAGGATGAAGTCCGCCCGCGCGAGGTGCCGGCAGCCAAGTTCGGCAAAGAGTCGTTCGGCGTATTTCTGGATCGCCGGCTTCACGCCCGTCGGAAGGTCGGGATCGGTGAGGTATCTGGTATCGTCGCTGTGGTACTTCGCCTCGTAGTCGTAGAACGCCACCGCCGGCTTGATCTCGATCGGCGCCAGCGCCTTCCCGTCGATCAACCCGACCGTCAGCTCCCGCCCGCCGAGGATCGCACGCTCGATCATGTACCCGCGCCGCGGATGGGCCGCCTGGTCCGCGAGCACCAACCCGTGCGCACGCTCCCACTCCGCCGCGTTCCGCGCGAAGTGAACCCCCACGCTCGACCCCTCGTGCACCGGCTTCATCACCACCGGGAAGGCCAGCGGGCAACCCGGATCGGCACCGTTGAACGCGGCGCACGCCGCCGTCGGAACTCCGATCCGCGCCGCCGCGACCTTCGTCGCCAGTTTGTCCATCGCCATCCGCGCCGCCAACGGCCCGCACCCCACGAACGGCCTTCCATCCGCCACCAGCAGGTCCTGCAGCGGACCACCCTCGCCGTACGCGCCGTGCAAAACGGGGAAGATCACCCGCCCCGGCATCGCGCCGAGCTCCGCCCCGCTGATCCGCTCGATCACCGCGTAGTGCGCCCGGTACCCCGGCACACCGCCCAGCGCATCCGCCACAGCGCGGCTGCTCACCAGGCTCACCGCCCGCTCAGCGTCCGGCCCGCCCCCCAGCACCAGCACATCAATCAGCGAGTTCACGACTTCCTCCAGACCACGACCTCAGTCTCGAGCTCGATCCCGAATCGGTCACGCACCCGCTTGGTCACCTCGGCGATCAACTCGATGACGTCGCGGGCTCTCCCGCCCTTGTCCGCCACGAGGAAGTTCGCGTGTAGCCGCGACACCTCGGCGCTCCCGATGCGCAGGCCCTTGAGCCCCGCGCGATCGATCACCATCCCCGCCGAAACCCGCGTGCCAGCCTTCCCCACGCCCTCGACATCACCCCGCAGCGTCGGGTTCTTGAAGCAGCACCCGGCGCTGTTATCCCCCAGCGGCTGGCTGTTCTTCTTGTACTCGATCACCTCCGCCATCTTCTGGCGGAGCTTCGTCGGGTCGTCGCGTGTGAGGCTCAACTCGACCCTCGTGATGATCAGCCCGTTCAACCCGCTGTGCCGGTAGGAAAACCCGATCTCCTCGCGACGCAGCGATACGCGCTCGCCATCGCGATCAAGCCCGTGGACCACCGACACCACATCCGCGATCTGGCCGAATGCGCCGCCCGCGTTCATCACCACCGCGCCGCCGATCGTCGCCGGAATCCCGCCAAGCCCCTCGATCCCCGCGAGCCCCTCCGAAGCGAACCTCGAGATCAGCCGCGGGAGCTTCACGCCGGCGCCCACCGTCGCGCGCTCGCCGTCGATGGCAATCGCGGTGAACTCGCCCGCGGTCAGCGAGACCACGAGATCATCCACGCCGTCGTCGTCCACCAGCAGGTTCGCCCCGTCACCGAGCACCCGCATCTTCGGATCGATCGCCAGGCACCGCGCCAACTGCGCCTCGCTCGTGGGCTCGCAATACCGCGACGCGCCGCCTCCAACGCCAAACCACGTGCGGATCTGCGCCAGCGGCCCAATCACGGGCTCCGTGGCCGCGACGCTTCGATCGGGAACGCTCTCGGGTGGTGCGATCATGTGGTGCCTCAGGCCTTCGTCTGGTCGCACGACGCGGGGGGATTCCCCGACGCGAGATAGCCGTACGCAATCTCGTACACCGGCCCCGCACCCATCACCACCAGCAGATCGTTCGGCTGGCAGATGTTCTGCAGGCACTCGACGATCGCTTCGAACGGGTACAGGTGCATCGCGTTCACGCCGCGATCCCGCAGGCGATCCACGAGGTCCCCCGCCGTCACCTTCTGCCGCTCCTCGGCCGTGTCACGAACAAAGTAGATGTGCGGCACGATCACCACGTCCGCCTCGCTGAACGCGCTCGCGAACTCCTCCATCAGGTGCCGCGTCCGCGAATGCTGGTGAGGCTGGAACACGCAGATCAGCCGGCCGCCCCGGTCCTGCGGACGCTCCGCTTCACGCAGCGCCTTCAGCGTCACCTCGACCTCGGTCGGGTGGTGCCCGTAGTCGTCGTACACCCGCACCGACCCCCCGCGCGGATGCGGCCGATCGCCCAACCGCTGCATTCGCCGATCGATCCCGCGGAACGCGCCCAGACTCTCCGCCGCCGTCGCAAGGTCCGCGCCGAGCCAGTGCGCAAGCACCACAGCCGTCGCCGCGTTCGTCGCGTTGTGCGCGCCAAACGTCTGGTTGTTCCACGCCGCCACCACCTTGCCCTCGTGGCACAACTGCACCGCCCGCGTCTGCCCCTCGTACTTCACAACCCAGTCCGCCTCCGGATTGAAGCCGATCGTCTCCACGCGGCAGTCAAGCCCGCCCGTGATCTCGCGACGGTGCGCGCCCTCGTGCCCGATCAGCAGCTTGCCACCTTCGTTCGCCGGCGGCACCAGCTGTGCAAACTCCGCAAACGCCTTCACCACCTCGTCCAGCGACCCGTACACATCCAGATGGTCCGCCTCGACGCTCGAGATGCTCGCGATCGTCGGCCGGTAGTTGTGGAACGACCGGTTGTACTCGCACGACTCCGCAACCATGATCCCCGGATGCCCCGCGTACCCGCCGGCGGGCACCGTCTGCGAGCCGAGCCGGAATCCGACCCCCGCATCTCCCAGCCCCGAGTGCTTCGACCCCTTCGTCAGTTGCCGCGACGTCGCGCCCACGATCACCGTCGGATCCAGCCCGCAGTCCGTCAGGCAGCACCCGAGCATCGCCGTCGTCGTCGACTTCCCGTGCGTCCCCGCGATGCACACGCCCGTGTGCTGACCCATCGTCTTGCCGAGCGCCTCCGCGTACAGCAGCACCGGAATGCCCCGCCGATCCGCCTCCATCCACTGCGGATGCCCCGGAGTAATCGCCGCCGACGCCACCACAAGGTCGCACGCCTCTGGCAGCCACCCCTTCGACTGATCGAACCCCACCCCGATCCCACCACGCTCGAGCGCCTCGGTCGTCTCCGACCGATCCCGGTCCGACCCCGAAATCTGACCCCCCGCCGATTGCAGG
>JBIKMF010000061.1:0-14417 GCA_044359425.1 Phycisphaerales bacterium | reverse complement strand
CATGACTCTCGCACTCCTCGCTGCACTGCTCACCCCCGCCCATCCCGAACACGAGATGAAGGAGTGGTGCTTCGTCCCCGAGTACGTTCTCCCCGCGGAAGCCGCGAGCACCCTCGGCCCTCGCCCCGAGTGCTTCCGCGATCCGCTGAAGACGCTCGACACGCCCCCTCCGCCGATGCTCTTCCAAGGGCTCACGCCCACCGATCGGCGAACCAACCTTCTCGCGGGCGACCACCTCCCCGATGGCCCCTTCACCTGCGAGCTCTGGGTCTGCAACCACGTCAACCAGCCCGTCGGCATCCTCCTCGCGGCACGCGACGGCGGCCGCACCCCCTGGGCCCTCGGCTTCCACGACCACACCGCGCTGCTTATCGGCGGTGCCGACGCTCAGACCCAGATCAGCTCACCGGTCCGCCGACTCGCGCACCAGGAGTGGTGGTACCACATCGTCGGTGTCTTCAACGGTGAAGACCTGCAACTCTTCGTCAACGGCCGTCAGTTCGGTGGCATCCCGATCGAACGCTCCGCGCTCCAAGCCAGCCCAGCCGCTCGCCTCGAGATCGCCGCGTACACCCAGAACGAGCCGCTCATGCAGATCGGCAACCTCGCTCCCTGGGCCCGCCTCTACCACGAGGCCCTCTCCTCCGACCAGATCGCACGCCGATTCGAGATGATGAAGACCGCCCTCCACGAAGGCTGGGTCTTCCCCGGTCGTCTCCACTTCGCCGCTGGTCCCTACCTCAACTCCGTCACGCAGGATTCCATCGCCATCCTCTGGGAAACCGATCGCCCGACCCGCGCCGTCCTCGAGCACGGCCCCACGCTCCCCTTCGCCCACCGCATCGAACTCTCGACCCCGGCGCGCATCCACGAAACCCGCATCGACGGCCTCTCACCCTCCACTCCGTACTACTACCGCGTCCTCGCCACCGACGAGTCCGGCCAGACCATCGACTCCGGCACACTCACCTTCCGCACCGCGGTCAAGCCCCACGAGCCCTTCCGCTTCGCCGTCCTCGGTGACACCGAAGCCCGCCCCCACATCAACGACCGAGTCGCCAAGCTCATCTGGGACCAGCGTCCCGACTTCGTCGTCAACCTCGGCGATCTCACCGACGGCGGCAAGGAACCCAACAAGTTCCAATGGAACCTCGAGTACTTCCTCGGGATGAACCAGCTCCACTCCCGCGTCCCCGTCTTCCCCGTCGCCGGAAACGGCGAGGGCGATCTCTACTGGTACAAGAAGTACCACGTCCTCCCAGACCCCGAAGGCTTCTACACCTTCACCTTCGGCAACGCCCAGTTCTTCATGCTCGACACCAACCGCCCCGACGCCGAGTTCGCCCCCGGCGGCCTCCAGCACGAGTGGCTCAAGTCGAGCGCCGCCGCCTCAACCGCCACATGGAAAATCGTGTGCCACCATCACGCGATCTATTCATCCGACGGCGACGACTACGGCAACACCTGGAAGGGCGAGCCTTCCGCCGGCGGTGATCCACGCCTCCGCCCCCTCGCCGCGCTCTACCCCGCCCTCGGGATCGACCTCGTCATGTACGGCCACCTCCACAGCTACGAGCGCTCCTTCCCCATCAACGCCGAAGGTATCGCTGCCCGTGGAGTCGTCTACATCCAGGCCGGCGGTGCGGGTGGCAACCTCGAAAACCCCGCGCCCTTCCGCTCTTGGTTCAGCCGCGCAACCCACCGGGGTCACCACCACCTGCTCTTCAACATCCACGGCTCAACCCTCGAACTCACAACCCACGACCTCGACGGCGACATCATCGACACCATGCGCCTCGCCAAGTAGCCCCGCTCAGCACCCCGCGTCCCAGTCCGCGAAGAACACGATCACGTCGTCCCCATCGGTTCCGCCGCTGAAGTCGTAGTCCATCTGCGACGCGTCCCACGCGTCGAAGAACGCGATGACGTCATCCCCGTCCACACCGCCATCACCCGTGATGTCCGCCGGGCACAGCGGCCGCGTGCCGCACAACCCCAACCGCTCGTCCCCGTCGCGGCAACCGTCCACGTTCCGGTCGATCCCGATCCGCGTCTCGCTCCCCTTCGGGACAATCATGTACGTCAGCTCGCCCCCGGGAACGGCCAACGATCGCAACGCCGAGGCGGTGATCGTCTGCCCCGCACGATCCGCGGCAAAGGTGTTCGCACCCGTATACGTGTACCCCCGAGGCTCGCCCGCCACCATGCCCTTCACCACCAGACCCACCTTGTTCGTGTTCGCCAGCGAGACCATCGTGTTGATCAGCAGCAACTGGGCCGCCGACGCGCTCCCCTCGCTCACCAGCGTCGTCTGCGCACCCACCGCGGCGTGCGTGTCCTTGCTCAGCGGTCCCGGCGGCTCGAAGATGTTGGTCGGCGAACCCTGCGGGAGCTCAGACCCCGAGAACGCCAGGATCAGCGCGGTCAAGTCCGCCACTTCCTGATCGTTGGCCACATTGAACGCCGGCTCCGCGACAAAGCGCTCGATCGAATCCACCGATCCGTCGTGCAGATACCCGAAGCCCGCGTTGTTCTCCAGCTTCGTGGTGTTGAACCCGGTCTTCTCGTACGCGTTGCGGATCTGCGGCACCTTGATCGCCGTGTTCGTCGAGCCATCGGTCGACACCAGCATGAGGTGCCGCTCGCCCTGCGGTCCCGGCGCGATCGGCTGGTACACCGAACCGTTGAACCGGTAGTCCGTGCCCGCGCCGGTCGGCAGCGTGTGGCAGGTCACGCACGCGAGCGCCCCCATGTCGATCCGCCGCGTGGACGAGCGATAGATCGCCAAGCCGTTCACCGCGTTGCCGTTGGGCAAGGGCTGGCCCGCGCCGCCGAATCGCCCGGTCTTGTAGTGACCGGTCATCACAAGGCTCGTCGGCAGGGTGTTGTCGAAGTTGCGGTACGGGTTCGGCGGATAGGTGATCGTCGCGAGGAAGCTCTCAAACTCCTGCATCTCCGTCGTCGTGAGGTTCGCGTCGTCGCCCTGCAGCCCGATGAACGCCGGGTTGAACGCCTCAAGCCCCGCGCGATCGCCACGCCAGTGCAGCGGCTCCTTGCCGATGATGTCCTGGAACGTCTGCGTCGTCATCGGTCCCTTCATCGGATGAAACGGCTGGAACGCGACCGGAGCGCTCCCGGGCGCAAGCCCCGGCAGATTCGCGCCCAGGTTGTTCGCGCCCAGCGACTGCATCACCCCCGACGGATCGCCCAGATCCCACGCCAGCCGATCCATCCTCGCATCCACATGGCACGATGCGCACGACGCCTGCCCGAGCCCCGAGTTCTTGTGCGTGTCGTACAGATGCTTGCGCCCGGTCTTGATCACCGTCGGCGTCGGCTCGAACAGCGAAAGCCGTCCCGCCTCCGCCCACGCCGACAGGTTCACCACCGACACGCTCCCGTCGAACCGATTCAGCACGTACAAGCGGTCCCGCGATTCGTCCAGCGCGAGCCCCGTCGGCCCTTCGCCCACCTCGATCGTCGGCAACGCCGCGCGAGCGCCCGTCGCGTCGATCGCGGCCACGTTGTTCGATCCCATCCCCGCGACGAAGCCCAGCGTTCCCGCCGCGTTCCACACGATCGCCCGCGGGTCGCCCACGGAAACGTCGCGCTGGGCCTGCGGGATCGTCGGTGTCGCGTAGCTCAGGTGCGGGTTGAGATCCGCAACCGCCGCGCCCGAGGGATTTCCCGCCGGCACGTTCGCGATCTTCACCCGCACGAACCGCCCGTTCACGTTGGGCTCGAAGCGCACCTCGTTGGTCGCGTCCGTCCCCACGACGCTCACCGCTCCCGTCGCCGGGTTCACGCCAACCGCCATGCACATGTTCATCAGGCGCGACGTGTACGTCACACCGAGCGTCGATGCATCGATCGCCGCGAGATCCCGGTCGGGCAGATTCCACCCCGGCAGCCGCCCAGAGCGGCTCGCGTTCGGCCCGGAGATCAGGGACGTCCAGTCCCCGTTGTTGTCGTCCATCCACCGACCCAGCCCGTCCTTCTTCACGATCAACCCCACCGCCAGCGGCGCGGGCAGACCACCGGTGATCAGCGGAAAGAAACCCATCCCCGCGTTCGGCGGCGGGTTCACGCCCGCGTACGGCCCCAGCGGATCACTCACCGCGTTCGGCGGAAACGCAATCGTCCCCGGCCCCATGCTCCCGCCCCCGACAATCGTCGACCCGTTCCCCGACTCAAACACCGCGACGTACACCGTCGACCCATCCGGGCTCACCGCCATCGCCCGCGGGTCCTCTCCCCCGATCAGCACGCTCCCCACCGCCTGCGACGGTGCCGCCGCGTCGAACACCTGCACCAGGTTCACCTGCGAGCACGACACAAACGCCCGCCGAGGCACACCCGCGAACACAACGTCGCACGGCTCGTCCTCCGTGTCCAGCGTCTGCACCACACGCATGGTCGTCAGGTCCACCACACTGATCGAATCCGAGACATGATTCACCACCCACGCCGTCTGCGCGTTCACCGCACGCACCGAGACCGGATCCAACCCCACCGCAACCGAACCCACCAGACGCGGGCGAACCCGCTCCACGTCGAACACGTCCAGCGAGTTGTTCGCGGTGTTCACCACAAGCAGCCGCCGCATATCGGGCGTCAGCTCGAGCGGGTGCACCTGCGGCGTCTCCCAGTTCACAAAGGTCGAGGTGGGCACAGGTGAAGACTGCGCAAAGGCCCCGCCCGCACAAAAGGCCAGCAGCGAAGCGGGAACACAACACGCAACAACGCGGCGAAACACCATGGCGCAGTCTCCAGATGGATACGGATGGACAGCCTACCCGAACCATGCAACGCATCAACAGGCTGGTTCCCGGATTGCTTCGGAAATCCTCCTTGGGTCTTTCGGCCGGTGATGGCGTTGTTCCGCGGCCGGCATCCGTCTACCCGATGCTCAGGTGCCTGCCCCGTTGGCCTGTCCGGTGCGAAACGTGGCCCACATCATCCCCGGTTGGATCGCCAGCGCTCTCGAAGCGATGATGATGTCGAGCGTCCGAACCGTTCCTTCACAGGTTCCAGTCCCCAACCCCTGCGAAGTTCGCTCAAGAACCAGACCGACGACGGCAACCACTCCCGTCGTTGCTTCTTATCGCCCTTCACGTGTGTCCTACCACACCAACCCGCCCCTGCGCAGCGAGTTCAGCACGACGTCATCCACCGTTGTTGCGGTCGAGATCACAAACGGCGCAACGCCACGCGCGGTGCAGGCGTGTTTCCATTCGCTCTCGTGCCGCGCTCGCAGCTCCTGGTATCGCGCGACCGTCGCGTCGCTCACCGTGACCTCCGCCACGCGCCCGCTCTCGATGTCCGTCAGTTGGAGGTCCCCGAAGAGCCCCGCACCCTCCGCCTTCTTCGGGTCCAGTTCTTCGGGTGTCGCGACCATCACCGCGTAGGCATCAAGGCCCCCGTTCATCGTCGCGCCCCCCAGCGCGTTGAGCCCCTTCTGCCATCCCTCCTCCATGAGCCAGTCGGAGATCACGACGATCACGCCGCGCGTCGACCGCGACGACGCCAGCCTCGTCATCGAACGCCCGAAATCCTCCGTGGTCTTCGCGTGCTTGGTGTTCTCCGCCAGCGCCTCCAGGACAAAAGCCGCCGTCGCCTTCACGCTCGACCGCCCCCGCACCGGTGCCATCACCCGAAGCGGCCCCGCGCCGAAACTCGCCAGGCTCACCCGGTTCTGGTTGATCAGCCCGACGTACGCGAGCGCCGTCGCCAGCCTCGCCGCCCACGCCGCCTTCGACGGCTTGCCGCTGTCCATCGACGCCGAGACATCGATCGCGACCGTCACCGACAGGTCCTCCTCCTCGCGGAAGAGCTTGATGAAGAAGCGGTCCAGCCGCGCGTACACGTTCCAGTCGAGGTGCCGCAGGTCGTCACCCGCCACGTAGTCACGGAAGTCGTCGAACTCCACGCTCCGCCCGCGCCGCTTCGACCGCCGCTCGCCGGGGAGCTTCCCCGCGAGCATCTTGCGGCTCAGCACGTCCAGCCCATCGAGCTTGGCCGCCAGCCTCGCATCGATCAGCTCATCGAGCGTCTTCGGGCGCGAGGTGTCCTGGCCGATCAGCATGATGGAGCGTAGGGGGAACCCCAGCCGAACCGTCTACCGCAGGCGCCTCGGGTTCGGGGCCGGCTTCCCGTCCGCAAACTCCCACACCGTCACCCGCAACCGGCGCGACCCCCAGGCCACCGCCTGCTCGTGCGTCGGGAAGAGCACATCAAGGTGGTTGCCCTTGATCTTCCCCCCAACGTCCAGCACCGGGACCACCATCCCCTGGTCGTACCCGGGGATGCTCACCATCGACCCCATCGGCAGCACCTTCTTGTCCGCCGCGACCAGCTTCCAGCCGTTGGTCTGCACCGAGTGCAGGGTCGCGGTCAGCCCGTCCGCCGAATCGTCGCACGACCGGGCGTCCGGGGAGTACGCCGTCACCCGCATGATGACCGTCCGGGCAGGCCGGATCGGCCGCCCGTCAAACCACCGGATCGTCGCGTCGTAGGCGAACGGGTTGTTGATCGCCGGTACTTCTGCCCGGTCGACCCACCGCGTCGCCTCAAACTCCACAGTCTCCGGGGCGGAGACCACCTCGTCCCGCCGCTCCGTCGTTACCGTCCGGACGTTCGCCAACGGAAGACCCGTCCGGGCCTTCTTCGTCAGCACCGCCGTCCATGACACCACCCCGAGCAGCAGCATCAACGCCACCACATGCAGCGCGGCACGCGCGAGCACGCGGGGCAACAGGACCTGGCGCAGAGACTTCGCGCGCAGCGCGTCGCCGTTCTTCACCGGAAACCTCCCACCTTGTCGCGCCTGCTTCGAGGTGCACTGAGCACACGCGGTCCACCAACCACGCAGCCGGCCGTTCGCAAACCACCGTCGGCCAAGCTCTTCGAACCAGAACGCATACCACCAAACCGAGGCGAAGTGTAGCCGGACACCGCTCCCCGTGCCCGCCCCATCCGCACAACCGCCAAGCTCGGCTGTTTTCCCGCCGGGCTGAAGTCCGAGTTGTACACCCGATTTCCCCAGCCCCTCACTCCCCCCTTCGGGCCCCCCTCGGGTGCCAGTTCGGCACCCCCGGACCCGCAAACCGCCACCCGCCCCGCACCCCGGTTTCCCGGACCCGCCCTCAACCACCTTGCTTCGCATGCCCCGCCTCCTGTCCTGTAGCCTGTGGACGTATAGTATAAGGTATGGGTTTGGTGCATGTCAAGTATTGCGACGGGGTCCGGAATCTGGCATGCTGAATGCATCTGATTGGGCAATGGGATCGATGAGTTCCCGAACACCGAAGGTGCATCGGTAGTACGGCCAGTGTCGCAGAGGAGGAAAGGAGTCCAGATGGTTCGGTTCGTGAACAACCTGAAGACGGTGATACTGCTCGGTGGCCTCATGGGCCTATGCCTCGCCGTGGGGTCGATGTTCGGCCAGCACGGCCTCATCCTCGGCCTCATGTTCGGTGGCATCATGAACCTCGTCGCGTGGTTCTTCTCCGACAAGATCGCCCTCGCGGCCATGCAGGCCAAGGAAGTCACCCCGGCGGACGGTGGCGTCGCCGCGGAGCTCTACCACATGGTCGATGACCTCCGGCAGCGGGCGAACCTGCCCATGCCCCGGGTATACATCTGCCCCCAGGCCGCCCCCAACGCCTTCGCCACCGGTCGCTCGCCCAGCAAGGCCGCGGTCGCGGTCACTCAGGGTGCGCTCCAGATCCTCAACTACGACGAGCTCAAGGGCGTGATGGCGCACGAGCTGGCCCACGTCAAGAACCGTGACACCCTCACGAGCTGCATCGCCGCGATGGTGGCGGGTACCCTCGCGTACCTCGCGCAGATGGGTCTTTGGTTCGGCGGGGGCAACAACCGCGAGGGGGGCAACCCTCTCTTCGGCCTGCTCGCGCTCATCCTCGCGCCCATCGGTGCGGCAGTCATTCAGGCCATGATCAGCCGCAGCCGCGAGTACGTGGCCGATGCCGACGGCGCGGCGATCGCTGGAGACGCCCGCGGGCTGATGTCGGCTCTGCGCAAGCTCGAGTCCCTCTCGGGTCGGATCCCCATGGACAACCCGAACCCCGCGCAGAACAACCTGTTCATCGTCGAGCCGTTCGCGGGCAAGACGCTCACGAGTCTGTTTGCGACTCACCCTCCGATGGAGAAGCGTCTTGCATCTCTGGCGAAGGTTCAGCAGTCGATCGACGACGTGACGGCGGGGCGTCGCGTCTGACCGGCTGATCTCCCGGCCCGGCCGGGGGGAAGTAATCCACATTCTTCGACCGCAGGAGCGCTCGCAGCTCGAGCCTCATGCGGTCGATTTCTCGTTCAACGTGCAGCAGCGCGCCGTCCGGCCCATCCTTCATGAGCTCCTCGTAGGACAGCGGTTTCCCGTACTTGATCGCCACGCGCGGCCCGCGCCAGTAGAACCGGGGCGCGTGGCCCGGAGGGAAGCAGTCAAAGCACCCCTCGACCGCGACCGGAACCACCGGCACCTTGCCCATCTTGACCAGGAGCGACAGCCCGCGCTTGAACGGGTGCATCGCGCCGTCTTTGCAGCGGCGTCCCTCCGGGAAGATCACCACCGCGTGCCCGTCCTTGAGACGCGAAAGCACCTCGAGGATGGCCGCCTTGTCGTTGCCCGATTCCTTGATCGGCGTGGAGTTCCACGTCTTCAGGCACCAGCCCAGCACCGGCACCTTGAACAACCCCGCCCGCGCGACGAACGCCGTCTGCCGGATCGGATAATCGCCGACGAGCGGTGGATCAAGGTACGACTGGTGATTCGCGGCGATGAGCATCGCGCCGTGGTGCGGCACGTTCTCGCGGTCGATGATGATCGGCCGGTAGAAGACGCGGATGATCCAGCGGGTGACCCGCCTGGCAAGCTCATGCCAGAGGATGCGGACGAGCGGTGCGTTCGGCTGAAGCTCTCGGATCGGAAGTCTGCTCACTCGTGCATCAGGCCTCGTGGCGCCTGCCCCTGCCCCGCACGATGTCCTCGAGCGTGTCGATGACCTGCTCGCGCGAGAGTTCTGAAGTGTCGAGGGTCTCGCCGCCCCTTGCGGCGCACAGCGGCCCGTCCTTGCGCGACATGTCCCGTTCGTCGCGCTCAATGATGTCCTTGAGCACCTGGGCCTCGTCCGCGTGCCGGCCCTCGGCCCGGAGCTGCTTCACCCGGCGCTCCGCCCGCTTCTCCGCGCTCGCGGTCAGGTAGATCTTGAAGGCCGCCGTCGGGAAGACCACCGACCCCTGGTCGCGTCCCTCGGTCACGAGCCGCGGGTGTGCCTTGCCAATCTGCTTCTGCAGCGCCACCATCAGCGTCCGAACCTCCCCGATCGCCGCGAGAGGCGAGACCAGCGCGGTGACGTCGTCCTGCCGGATCCGGTGCGCAACCGAACACCCGAACGCGAGGATGTCGGGGGGATCGCTCGTCCAGTCGAATCCGATGTTCGCCTGCTCGATCTTGCGGACCAGCGACGCCCGATCGTCGAAGGTCAGGCCGTGGTCGATCATCACCGTCGCGGCAGCCCGGTACATCGCACCGGTATCGAGGAAGTCCAGCCCGAGGCGCTGCGCCAGCAGCCGCGCAACCGACGACTTCCCGCTCCCCGCGGGCCCATCGATCGCGACGATCAGCTCGGCCTTGGGTTCGACAACCCACGCCGCCTTCGCGGGTGCGATCGTGTCGATCAGTTCTGTTGCGGACAACATCTCGGAGACCTGTGACATGTGCAGACTCCGTCTGAGAAACCCGCCAAGTGTACGTCACAGACCCAGCCCGGATCAGGCCTCGTCGAGCTCGGCCTCTTCGCCCTCTTCGCCGGGCTCATCGGGGAGGTCGTCATCCTCTTCGGCCAGATCCGCCGGGTGCTCGCCGAGGGCCGAGAGCAGCGCAAGGCGGCTCGCGGCGACGCCGGCGATGGGATCACCCTCGCCGCGGTAGTCGATGGCGAGCGGACCGTCGTACCCGACCGCCGCGATCGCGTCGACCATGGTCTTGAGGTTGTACGGCTCGTGGGTGAACTCGTCCGGGTGCGCGGGCTCGCCCTTGCGGCCCTTGCGGGGTCCCTGGCTGACGAGCTTCACGGTGGACGCGGACACGACGGTCGCGTACGGCGTGATGCGGTGCAGATACGCCGCGGGGTCCTTGGCGGTGGACGCGGACTGGAAGTCCGGGAACGTACCGATTCGGAAGCCGCCGATCTTCTTGAGAAGCTCAGTGACTCGCTCGGGTCGGGCCGTCAGGCCGGGTCCCGGGGAGATGAGCAGGTTGAGGTCCAGTCGCTCGGCGCGTTCGACGACCGGCTTCAGTCGCTGGGCGACGGTCGCGAGCACTTCATCGTCGTCCTCGGCGGTGATGCGCACGGCGGCGGCGGAGCAACCGAGAATGTGCGCGGCCTCGACAACGCGGCGCATGCGCTCCGTTGCCGCGGCGGCGTTGGCGGGCGACTTGTCCCCGAACTTCTGGGCGTCGGCCTCAACAAGGAGGAGGCAGGAGCAGCCGGCCTTGTCGGTTCGCTCGCGCACGATGTCGAGGCGAGCGCGGTCGGCGCCGACGAGGAGATCGGTGGAGAGGTTGAGGCCGCCAAGGCCAAGGGTTCCCTTGGTATAGGCGGGCAGATCGAGGAGATCGATCTGCGGCTTTTTCCCCCGGCCGGCGGGAAGAACAAGGGATTTGAGACAGGAGGCTGAGAGTGTGAGGAGCATCGTCTGGCGTGAACATACCCAAAGGGCGGGTGAAGGGCAAGCGGGGGCGGGCGTTGGGGGGAGGCTCGCGGGGCTTTCCTGACGGGTTTTCCTGCGTAGAAGCCTATGGAAAAAGAAAGACGGCCGGGCCAGAGGCACCGACCGTCCGGAGGGGAGAACAAAGGGTCAAGAAGATTACATGAGGGGTAGGCTTTCGTCAAGAGGGGTGGAAATCTATCGGACTGGCTCCCAAAGGCTCCCGGGAGGGCAAGAATGTCGCGTTCGTTCTACCCCTCTTTCGCGAGACCAAGCACATGGCAAACCCTGCTGACCGGAAGTACTCGTCGTCCCACGAGTGGCACAAGATCGAAGGCGACACCGTCACGATCGGACTGACTCAGTTCGCCGTCGACCAGCTGACGGATGTCACTTATGTGGAGATGAAGAAGGCGGGGTTCACTTTCAAGGCGGGGGACATCATCGGCGAGGTCGAGAGCGTCAAGACCACGAGCGATATCTACTGTGCGGCGGCGGGGACGATTCTCGAGGTGAACGCGAAGGTGGTGGAGAATCCGGCGTTGCTGAACACGGATTGCTTCGGGGCGGGGTGGCTGGTGAAGGTGAAGGTGACGGACGCGTCGGGGTTGTCGGGCCTTATGGACTCGAAGGCGTACGACGCGCAGCACCCGTAAGGCGTTACGCCGGCCGGCGTCGGGAGTACAAGTACGGTGAGCCACGATGAACCGCGAGCGGGGGATGTCTTTGTGCGCTGTGTGGACGTGCACAAGGCCTACCGCATTGGCGGTGAGCCTGTGCCCGCGTTGCGTGGGGCGTCGCTGCGCATCGAGCGGCCCGGGTTCTTCGCGATCATGGGCCAGTCGGGGAGCGGGAAGTCCACGCTGATGCACCTGCTGGGAGCGCTCGACAAGCCGGACCGCGGCGAGTTGTACGTTGGCGGGCGGGCGTTGCACTCGCTGGACGAACGGGGGGCGACGGAGTTTCGGCGGCGTGAAATCGGGATCGTGTTCCAGCAGTTCAACCTGATCCCGACGCTGACGGCGGTGGAGAACGTGGAGTTGCCCGGCATGCTGGCGGGTGAGCCGGAATCGGCGATGCGGAAGCGGAGCACCGAGTTGCTGGACCGGCTTGGGCTCGGATCGCGAGCGTCGCACCGGCCGGACGCGCTCTCCGGCGGTGAGCAGCAGCGTGTGGCGATCGCGCGGGCACTCTTGTTCTCGCCTCGGGTCTTGCTCGCGGATGAACCGACGGGGAACCTGGATTCGGCGACGAGTCAGAAGCTGTGGGGGCTGCTGCGGGAAGTTGCGGCGGAGCACAAGCTGCTGGTGCTGATGGTCACGCACGAGCCGGCGGCCGCGGCGTACTGCGAGCGTGTGTTTGTGCTCAAGGACGGGGTGGTGGTGAACGAGATTGAAACGGAGGGCCTCGATGCGGCCGGAGTGGCGGCTCGCTATCAAGAGTCTGTACGCCAGGCGTAGTCGCACCGCGCTCCTCGCGGCGGTGGTTGCGTTTTCCTGCGCGCTGGTTGTTGGCATCGCCGGCGCGCTGGAGGCGGTGAGCGTGGCGGTGGCGGGTCACGTCGAGGCGACGGTGGGCACGGCGGATGTGCGTGTGCGGTCGTCGACCTCGCAGAAGGTGTTCGATGCCGCGGTGCTCGAGCGTGTGCGGGCATGGCCCGGGGTTGCGGTGGCATCGGGGCGGATGCAGGCGGCGGTGACGCTGACGGCGGAGCGGGAGATCTTGCGGAAGCGTGAGGGGGAGTTCGCGCGCGAGGTGCGGAAGTTCGTGGTGAATGCGCAGGCGAACGGGAGCACGCTGGGAACGTCGAGGGTGCCGCTGATCGCGGGGCGGCACGCGGAGGCGGACGGGGAGATCGTCGTGGACGCGCTGCTGGCGTCGCGGCTGAGTTGGCGCGGGATGAGCATGCGGGAGCGGGCGGTGGAGGGTGTGCCCGAGGGTGTGGTGTCGAAGCGCAGGCCACGCGAGGCGCTCGAGGGCGAGCCGCCGCGGCTGCCGGAGCGGGTTGATAAGGCGGAGGATGCGTGGGCGCTCAACGGGGCGGTTGGCGTGCGGGTGGGGGAGACGGTGAGCGCGGTGCGGCAGTCGCTGCCGCCGGTGAGCATTTCGGCGGTAATCTCGAACCCGGCGCGGGCGCTGCGGATGCTGAAGTCGATGGGGACGACGTTCGAGATGCCGGGGCTGAAGGGGTTGACGCAGAAGCCGCTGGAGTTGAAGGTCGTGGGGATCGCCGCGCCGCCGCCGCTGGGAGGTCGGGCGCAGAGCTACATGACGCTGGACACGCTGAACGCGTTGGTGGGATCGGAGCAGCGTGCGGGTGTGGATCAGATCGATGTGGTGCTGCAGGCGGGGGTTGATGCGGAGGCGTTCGTGCGGGGGCACGCGGGTGAACTCGGCGAGGCGTATCTGGTGCAGACGTCGGGGAAGGTGACCGCGGGGCTCGACCGGAACATGGAGTCGAGTCGGCTGGGTGTGCTGTTCGCAACGGTGCTGGGGTTCCTTGCGTCGAGCTTCATCATCATGACGGGGATGACGACGGGCGTGACGGAGCGTCAGCGAGAGCTGGGGATGCTGCGGAGCATCGGGGCGTCGCGCGGGCAGCTTGCGCGGAGCCAGTTGATCGGCGGGGGAGTGGTGGGGGTGGTGGGGGCGTGCATCGGGTTGCCGCTGGGGCTTGCGGTTGCGTGGGGATTGGTGCAGTTGCTGCGGACTCAGCTTGAGGTGCAGTTCGTGATGCCGACGATGCTGCTGCTGATCGGCGCGGGCGGTGCGGTGGGATCCGGGCTGCTGGGCGCGGCGTTCCCGGCGTGGCGTGCGGCGCGGGTGTCGCCGCTGGAGGCGCTGACCTCGCGGGCCGCGCCGGCGAAGCCGGGGCACGTCGTGGTGCTGGGCGTGATCGGCGTGGCGCTGGTGCTTGTGCAAGCGGCGATCATCACGCTGGTGAAGGACGGCCAGCGGACCTTCTGGCTGTACGCGAGCGTGGGGTTGCCCGCGCTGTTCACGGGGTACTTCCTGCTCGCGGTGCCGGTGACGGCGATGGTGGCGAAGCTGGGCGCGGGGTTGATCTCGAAGCTGCTGGGGCTGCCCCCGAAACTGCTGGAGCGTGCGGTGCTGAGCACGCCGTACCGGCACGGGTTCACCGCGGGATCGATGATGGCGGGGCTCGCGCTCATGGTGGCGATCTGGACCCAGGGCGGCGCGTTACAGCGCGACTGGATCGGGAAGATCGCGTTCCCGGATGCGTTTGTGACGGGACTGAACCTCACGGCGCAGTCGCGAGAGACGCTCGAGGCGATGCCGTTTGTGGAGGGCGTTACGGCGATCGCGATCAAGCCGGTTGAGGTTGATACGTTCGGCGTGCAGGGGCTTCAGAAGTACAAGACGAGCTTCATGGCGTTCGAGCCCCGGAAGTTCTTCGCGATGACGAAGATCACGTGGGTTGAGGGGGATCCTGAGTCGGCGATCGAGAAACTCGAGCGCGGTGGAGCGGTGATCGTGGCGAGGGAGTTCCAGGTCGCGAAGGGGCTGGGGATGGGCGACACGTTCGTGTGCACGAGCGACGGCGTGGAGCACCGGTTCGAGATCGTCGGCGTGGTGACGAGCCCGGGGCTCGAGATGGTCTCGAAGTTCTTCAACGTGGGGGAGGACTTCACGGACCAGGCGATGCACGCGGTCTTCGGGAGCCG
>JBIKMF010000385.1:0-4007 GCA_044359425.1 Phycisphaerales bacterium | reverse complement strand
GCGGCGAGGGCGCCGGAGGTCTGGTCGGTTGCGAGAACTCCACCGGGGGTGGAGGATGTGATGCGGAGGAAGGCGTCGTTGTTGCGGAGCTCGGTGGACGTTGCCTTGAGGGGCGATACTTCGAGCGGGCCCGCGAAGGTGATGCGGACGGGCTCATCGGTGGGCGCGGGGATGGGCAGTGCGGGTTTGGTTGCGGGCTCGGGCGTCGGCTGGGGCTCGGCGGGCGCGGGGACGACGGCCGGCGTAGCTGCAGAGCCTTGCGCTGGGGCGGGGGGTTGGGCCTTGCGCTGGGGCTTGGCTGGTTCGAGCATGGAGCGGGTGCGATCGGGGAGCTGGTTGTCGACCATGCGGAGCCAGCCTTCGAGCTTCTCGCCGGTGATGGAGCTCTGCGCCTGCTGGATGCGGACCTCGCTGGAGGCGGTGAGTTTGTACTCGACTTCGTTGGGTGCCGCGGTGCTGGTCTGCGCGATCGCGAAGAGGGTCGCGAGTACGGAGGGGTTTGACGGCAGGGGAGTGGCCGGCGCGGCGTGCGTGACGCGTGCGACGCCGGGGCGGAACTCGATGTAGTCGGTGTGGTCGACGCGGAGGAGCTCGACGCGTTCGGAGATTTCGCTGAAGAGGACGGTGATGCCGGATCCTTGGAAGGACGCGGTGGATCCCGCGATGAGGGCCTTTCCGGGGATCGTGACTCGACCCAGGGCGCTGTCGAAGCGGAGCTCCTGCATGGTGGCGGAGTAGATCGCGGTGTCGGAAGCTGGGTTGGGTCGCGAGCCGTCGGGGCGCTTGGCGAAGAGCTTCAGCACGACGTTGCCTTCGAGGGTGGCCTCTTCGGGGCGTCCCTTCGCGCCTTCTTCGGCGAAGGCGGCGCGGCCGGCGTCGGCTTCGATGTAGACCATGCGGCCGTCGCGGAGGAAGTTCCAGGCGCGGGGGCGGTCGAGTCGGTAGCGGCGGCCTTCGAGGGGCTGGGCCTTGTCGGCGGTGATCTCGCCTGCGACGCGGGTGGGATCCTCGCGGTCGGCGAACTGCATGAACGGACCGCTGTTGTTGCCGAGGGTGTCGAGCTGCGACTTGCTTGGTTGCTTCGGGAGGTCGGCGGCGTTTGGGATGTCGTCGATCGAGGGTGGCGTGGCGTCGTCGAGGGGGTCGCGTTCCTGCGGGGCACCGTTCCAGAGGTACCAGCCGACGATGCCGCCGAAGAGGAGCGTGATGGATGCCGCGGCGATCAGACCCGCGGGGCGCGTGAAGGCGCGGCGTGAGGGCGAGGTCGAGGCGGGAGATGAGCGTGTTCGGTCGCTGGTCGTCACGCGGGGATGGTAGGGGAGGAGAGCGCACGGGGTGCCGCGGGCTACACTTGGGCCGGTGCGCCCGTAGCTCAGTTGGATAGAGCGGCGGTTTCCTAAACCGCAGGTCGGCAGTTCGAACCTGCCCGGGCGCGTTGGTTGGCGAGGGCGGCGGCGTTGGCGGTGAAGGCCTGGCAAGGCCAGGCGGACCAGCGAGAAATGACGACCGCCGAAATCGGAACGAAATCGAGCGAGGGGCGTATCACCTGCGAGCCGCGGCATGTGACCGGGATCGCGTGTTGCGCGGGCGAGTACTGGAGTGCGAATCGATGAATCGGGCGATTGCGATGGTTGTGTTGGGCGGGTTGGTCGCGGGCTTGACGGCGTGTCATGTGGTGGATCGGGAGCGGCACACGTACGTGAACGGGCGGGCGTTGACGAGCTCGGAGGCGGCGACGATTCGTGTGGGGCAGACGACGTCGGCGGAGCTGATCCAGAGCTTTGGGGCACCGACGACCCGGGCCGACCGGCCGGACGGCACGGCAACGTGGCAATGGTGCGCGACGACGACGGAATCGTCGTCGGGGCATGTGCTGCTGCTGTGGGACCGGGACTCAACGAAGACGGCGACGCAGTGCACGACGGTGGAACTGGCAAGCGGGGTGGTGACGGCGGTGAGCGGCCGGTAGGCGGGGATGAAGGTCGGCGGTGGGGGGGATCTGGGCGGGAAGTGTGCCGAGTGGTACACTCCCGCCATGAAGATCCTTGTTGCCGACAAGTTCGAAAAGGTTGGACTGGAAGGTCTCGCGGGGCTGGGGTGCGAGGTCGTGAGTGATCCCACGCTCGGGATCGACGGCATTCCGGGGGCGCTCGAGAAGCTGCGCCCGGACGTGCTGGTTGTGCGATCGACAAAGGTCCCTTCTGCGACGCTCGCGAAGGCGGACTCGCTCAAGCTGATCGTGCGCGCGGGGTCGGGTGTGGACAACATCGATGTCGGCGCGGCGACGGCCCGGGGCATCAAGGTGTGCAACTGCCCCGGGATGAACGCGGTGGCGGTGGCGGAGCTGACGATGGGGCTGCTGCTCTGCTGCGATCGCCGGATTGGTGATCAGGTCGAGATGATGCGTGCGGGCAAGTGGAACAAGAAGGAGTTCGGAAAGACCGGCGCGGGCGGCGCTAAGGGCCTGAAGGGAATGACGCTGGGGGTGGTGGGGGTGGGCGCGATCGGTCAGGAGGTCATCCGGCGGGCGGTCGCGTTTGGGATGAGGGTGATCGCGTGGTCGCGTGGGATTACCCCCCAGCACGCGTCGGCGCTCAACTGCGAGTTCGGCGGGAACGACACGCCGGCCCTGCTCGCGCTGGCCCGCCAATGCGACGCGGTGAGCGTTCACCTGCCGCTGGTCGATTCGACGAAGAAGCTGTTTGGCGCGGAGTTCTTTGGGTCTATGCGGCAGGGGGCGTACTTCATCAACACGTCCCGCGCGGGAGTCGTGGATGAGGCGGCCCTTCGCGCGGCGGTGGCGGAGAAGAAGCTGCGGTGCGGCCTAGATGTGCTCGAGGGGCAGCCGGGGGACCCGGAGGCCGCCTTTGCCAGCGAGACCGTGAAGATGTCCGGGGTCTACTGCACCCATCACTCGGGGGCTTCGACGGACCAGGCCCAGGTGGCCGTGGCCGAGGAGACCGTTCGGATCGTCCGGGTCTTCCGGGACTGTGGGCGGGCCGAGAACTGTGTCAATCCGTGAGAAATCGCGGGGTGTTGAGGCGTGGCGTGGTGGCCGCTATGATGGTCTCCCCTCCGGTCGGGTGCCAGAGTGGTCTAATGGGACGGATTGCAAATCCGTTATCCGTGGGTTCGAATCCCACCCCGACCTTTGATCGTCGCGACCCCCGTGCCACCGGCCCGGGGGTTGTCGTTTTTGGATGACGTGGGGTGTTGTCTGGAGCAGCGCGATGAAGACGTGGAAGGCGGTCGTGGCGGCGGTTGTGGGTATTGCCGGGGTGCTGACGGGGTGCTCCTCGAAGACCCGGGTTGGTGACATGGCCGACCGCCGCGGGGATGAGATCGTGGTGGCTGGGAGGTACTTCCACACCGGGACCCCGGTGGTGCTCTGGACGGATGCCGGGGGGTACGACGGGTACCGGACCGAGCGTCGATTTGTCCCGAGGGATCAGATGGAGTGGGAGAAGAGCAAGGACAAGCTGGCGACGCCGGCCCGGTATGGGATTCGCGCGGCCGGGCTGACGGACGCGGAGTTTGAGCGGGTGCGGGGCGGGGGTTGGACGCTCGAGGATCTGCGGGGGCGGGTGGATCAGTTTGTGATCCACTACGACGTGTGCGGTGTGAGCCGGGACTGCTTCCGTGTGCTGCACGATGCCAGGGGGCTCTCGGTCCACTTCTTGCTGGATATTGACGGCACGATCTACCAGACGCTAGATGTGAAGGAGCGGGCGTTTCACGCGACGATCGCGAACGACCGGTCGGTGGGGATCGAGATCGCGAACATGGGGGCGTATCCGAAGCTCGAGGGGTCGCCGCTGGAGAAGTGGTACGGCCGGGACGAGGCGGGGCGGTGGCGGGTGACGCTGCCGGGGTCGAAGGGCGATGGCGGGGTGCGGACGGAGGGCTTCATCGGGTACCCGGAGCGGCTGGTGACGGGTGAGCTCCAGGGGCAGGAGCTGACGATGTTCGACCTGACCAAGGAGCAGTACGAGGCGTTGATCAAGTTG
>JBIKMF010000383.1:0-4021 GCA_044359425.1 Phycisphaerales bacterium | reverse complement strand
AAGCCCGCCCTCCTCACCGGCCTCGCCGCCATCGGCACCTTCGCCTACTTCGCCTGGGCCGCCCTTCCGCCCGTCCCCGTTCCCCCGGGAAACCCCATCACCGAGCCCAAGCGAGTCCTCGGCAAGATCCTGTTCTGGGACGAGCAGCTCTCCTCCAATAACCTCGTCAGCTGCGGCACCTGCCACGCCCCCGTCAACGGCGGCGCAGACCCCCGCATCGCCCGAAACGCCGGCGACGACAACACCCTCAACACCCCCGACGACGTCCTCGGCTCCGCCGGCACCATCCGCTCCGACGCCAACACCAGCTACCTCCGAGACCCCCTCTTCGCCCTCAACCCCCAGATCACCGGCCGCGCCGCCAACTCCATGATCAACGCCGCGTACGCCCCCACCCTCTTCTGGGACGGTCGCGCAACCGGTCAGTTCCGTGACCCCATCACCAACGCCGTCGTCCTCAACAACGGCGCCGCCCTCGAAAGCCAGGCCGTCAACCCCCCCGTCAGCTCCGTCGAAATGGGCCACGACGCCATCGACTGGTCCTTCATCTCCTCCAAGCTCTCCCGCGTCAACCCCCTCGATCTCGCCACCAACATCCCCTCCGATGTCGCCTCCGTCCTCGCCTCCCAGCCCTCCTACCCCGACCTCTTCCAGGCCGCCTTCGGTGACTCCCAAGTCACCCCCGCACGCATCGCCATGGCCATCGCCACCTACCAGCGAACCCTCATCTCCGACCAAACACCCTTCGACCGCTTCCGCGCCGGCGAGATCAACGCCCTCACCGCCGCCCAGCAGCGCGGCCTCAACGCCTTCCAGAACCCCGGCTCTCGCTGCAACGTCTGCCACAGCCTCGTGAACGACCAGTTCACCGACTTCTCCTTCCGCAACATCGGCCTCCGCCCGCCCACCGAAGACCCGGGCCGTCAGGAAGTCACCGGCAACATCAACGACCGCGGCAAGTTCAAAGTCCCCGCCCTCCGCAACGCCGGCCTCAAACGCACCTTCATGCACAACGGCATGTTCAACTCCATCGCCGCCGTTGTCGGCTTCTACGCCCGCGCCCCAGGCGCGCCCGTCGGCTTCCCCGACAACCGCGACCCCCTCATCGGCGGAATCAACCTCCCCCCCGGCCCCGCGGCAGACATCACCGACTTCATCGCCAACGGCCTCACCGACCCCCGCGTCCGTGACCAGACCTTCCCCTTCGACCGGCCCCTCCTCGTCGCCGACCGCCCCGCCAACCGCGCCACCCTCATCGGCGGCGGCGTTCCCGGCGCCGGCGGCGTCATCCCCCGCATGATCGCCCAGGCCCCGCCCATGGTCGGCAACCTCGACTACAAGCTCGGCGTCGACGGCGTCCCCGCCAACACCACCGCACGCCTCGCCCTCTCCTCCACCCCGCCCGTCAACGGCCGCATCACCCCCGAGCGGTTCCTCGATCAGGTCACCGCCAACAGCACCGGCACGGCCACCGTCCACTGGCCCCTCGTCGCCGGCACCGTCAGCAACGGCCAAGTCCTCTTCGCCCAGTGGATCATCACCGACCCCGCCGCGCAGAACGGCCAGTCCCGCTCCACCGTCGCCCAGATCCCCTTCTTCTGCGGCTCCTACGGCTGCCCCCAGGTCTGCCCCGCAGACTACAACCTCGACGCCGCCGTCGACGGTGACGACGCCATCGCCTTCTTCGCCGACTGGGACAGCTCCATTCTCGCCGCCGACAAGAACAACGACGGCTCCGTCGACGGAGACGACGTGATCTTCTTCTACAGCCACTGGGACAACGGCTGCTAACCCAGCCACCCTCAACTCCCTCCGAGCAACCAAGTCACCCCAAACGCCCCTCCACCAAGGAGGGGCGTTTTCATTGCCACCCCCGCGCGTGGCAGCGGTCTCCAGACCGCTGGGTGTCAGCGGCTCTCCAACCGCTGTCCGTGTTGCACCCACGACCCCACAACGCCGCGCCGCACAACACCGCGCACCACCCCTCTTCGCCCGCTTCGGGCGCACGCCCCGTTGCCGGTGGCGCCGCGAGGCTTTGCGAGCCAGCCACCGGTAGTCCTCTCAGTTCCTCTCCGCCCGGCTGAGGGCGGACGCGTTCACCCTCCCCCAACCACGAACACCCTCCCCGCCACCAACCCCGAGCACCAAAGGTGCGGACACACGCAAGCCCAGGGCGCGAGCCCTGGGCAAACCACGCCGTTCTAAATAACATATAATAAAGCACACACCCCTCTTGCCCGGCCCCGAAGGGGCCGAGGGATGTCGCTACGGGTGCAGCGCAGCCCGCGTCCTCGCGGGCGCAGCGCAACCCGTGGAAACGAACTCAACAACTTCTTCCTGCCCCGGGAGGGGCAGAGGACCCCCCGCTCCAACCTCAAGCCTGCCGCCCCTCTTCCTCTTCACTAATGCCTAATGCCTAATGCCTAATGCCTAATGCCTAATGCCTAATGCCTAATGCCTAATGCCTAATGCCTAATGCCTAACAGGTCGTTGAACAACCCGCGGCATAGCGGCGATTCTTGCCCCTCACCCCTCGAGCGGGTTTGATCGCCGTCTTCGTGCGCTCGCTTTCGCGGCTTGTGCCCTGTTATTCCGGGCGATCGAGGGGGTTTGGGCTGGCGGCGTCGGCGGCTTTGCTCGCCGGATCTTCATCACACCGCCAGCAACTTCGTGATCCGGATCAGGTTCAGGCTCCCCAGCGCGATGTACGCCAGTTGCCTGAGCTTCCACTGCCCCACCAACCTTGCACGCCGCAGGCCGCCGTACTGCTTCAGCCACCCGAAGATCTCCTCGTTCAGCTTGCGCTTCCGCTGGCTCACCCCGAACGCCGGCTTCTCGGCGCCCCGTTGGTTGAACCAGCGTGCCCACGCCCCCTCGTCTTCCGCCGCGGGGATCGCGATCTCCTTCTTGCTCTTGCACGCGACGTGCGGCTCGATCCCGTGTGCATCGAGCGCTTCGAGGAAGTCCTCCGTGTCGTACCCCTTGTCCGCGCCGAGTGTCCTGGGCGTGATCCCCAACGTGCGGGTGACCCGCTTGATCAGCCGCAGCCCCGAGCGTCGTTCCGCGTGCCCGTCGGCCTGATCGATCTCGATGTCGAGCCCGAGCCCGTGCCGGTTCTCCATCATCACGCTCATGCAGTGCTGGAGGTACGCGACGCCCTTGGTCTTGGTGTAGAGCCGCGCCTCGGGATCGGTGACGCTGCGGTGTGTCTCGTTGCTGCGTTTCTCGCCGCGGAAGTCCACCCACGGGTTGCCGACGCGGCCGTCGCTGGACGCTCCGCCGCCCGGGTCCTGCTTGTCCTGATCGTCGTCACCGTCGGGCGTGCCGCCCTTGCGCGCCTGGAGGCGTTCGATCTGCTTGAGGCTCTTGAGCGAGGCATGGCTCTGGAGCAGGGAGCCATCAATCGAGAAGTGGTCTTCGCTGATCAATCCGGCCTCGAAGGCCTTCATCACGATCCGGTCGCTGAACTTCCTGCAGACATCGAGCCGATCGAACCGCTCGCGGTTGACGCTGAAGACGCTGTGGTCGAAGCAGGGTTCGTCGGGCGTCATGTCGAGGAACCAGCGGAAGAGCATGTCGAAGGTGATGCGTTCGCACAGCGCCCGCTCGGAGCGGACGGTGTACAACGACATGAGGACCGTGGCCTTGAGGAGTCGCTCGGGCGGGATGCTGGGCCGACCGCCGGTCGCGTCCGAGGCGTACGCCGCGGCGAAGGTCCGGCTCATCTCACGCAGACACTGGTCGGCCATGCGTTTGATGGGCCGAAGGGGATGCTCGGCGGGGACAAGGTCCTCGAGGTTGATCTTCACGAACAGATTGGGCTGACGGTCGGGGTGGCCTCTCATGCCACCATCTTCGCATCGGCAAGCGTCGCGGTTTTTTGAATGTCGCGGGTGGAGGGGGGTTTTTCAACGGACTGCTAATGCCTAATGCCTAATGCCTAATGCCTAATGCCTAATGCCTAATGCCTAATGCCTAATGCCTAATGCCTAATGCCTAATGCCTAATGCCTAATGCCTAA
>JBIKMF010000382.1:0-4038 GCA_044359425.1 Phycisphaerales bacterium | reverse complement strand
GGGGATAACAGGCTGATCGCTCCCGAGCGTCCATAGCGGCGGAGCGGTTTGGCACCTCGATGTCGGCCCATCACATCCTGGGACTGAAGGCGGCCCCAAGGGTTCGGCTGTTCGCCGATTAAAGTGGTACGCGAGCTGGGTTCAGACCGGCGTGAGCCAGGTCGGTCCCTATCTGCTGTGGGCGTTGCAAGCTTGAGTGGAGTCAACCTTAGTACGAGAGGACTGGGTTGGACGTACCCCTGGTGATCCAGTTGCACTGCTAAGTGCACCGCTGGGTAGCTACGTACGGCAGGGATAACCGCTGAAAGCATCTAAGCGGGAAGCCCCCCACAAGATTAGGCTTGCTTGTCGCAAGACGTGAGACCCCTGGTAGACCACCAGGTTGATAGGCCGCGAGTGTACGGGTAGAAATACCCTCAGCTGAGCGGTACTAATGGTCGAAGCTTGGTCACCAACCAGCTGCCGCGATAACAATCGCGTCTCTGGTGTGAGTCATGCAACGCATGTACATGGCACTAAGTTAGTAGTTATGCAAGTCTTCGGACGTTCTTCCATTCCGGTCCTGGCGGGTAACCGCCACGCGATCGGCTCGCCGCGGAAACGCGACGACGCCGGTTTGTCGGTGACCACAAGAGAAGGGAAACACCTGTTCCCATCCCGAACACAGCAGTTAAGCCTTCTCTGCCGATGATACTGCACCGCGGGAAAGTAGGTCATCGCCGACGCTTGAGCCCCTTGAGGTAAACCTCATGGGGCTCTTTTCTTTTTTACTCCACCTACCATCCTCCCCCCCATGAACAAGCTCCTCGCCCTCGATCTCGACGGCACCCTCCTTCACCCCTCCGGCTCTATCTCCCCGCGCAATCTCGCCGCGATCAACGCCGCTCGCTCCCGCGGCTACCGCGTCATCATCTGCACCGGCCGTGGTCTCATCGAAGCCGCCGCCGCCCTCGACGCCATCGGCCGCGCCGACCCTGTCGTCGTCGCCGGCGGCTCCATCATCGCCGACCCCATCTCGGGCCACACCCTCCACCGTTTCGCCATCGACCTCGACCTCGTTCACTCCACCGTCGATCTCCTCCACCAGTTCAACTACCCCGCCCTCGTTCTCAAAGACCCCGTCGCCACCGGGTACGACTACTTCGTCGCCCACGGCCCCGACAACCATCCCCTCGACCCGGTCACCGCCTGGTGGTTCGAGAAGATGAACGTCAAGGTCCGCGCCGCCCAACACGCCCACGAAGACGAACACCCGGACCACACCGTCCGCGTCGGCGCCTGCGGTCTCGCCAGCCACCTCGACCAGGTCATGGCCGCCCTCGAGCGATCCGTCGCCGACCGCGCCGTCATGCACCACTTCCCCGCCGTCGTCGCCCCCGAACACGCCAGCCGCCTCCCCTCCGGCGACAAGCTTCACATCCTCGAGATGTTCCACGCCCACGCCCACAAGTGGTCCGCCCTCCGGGTCCTCGCCGACCAATGGAACATCGACCCCCGCGACATCGTCGCCATCGGTGATGAAATCAACGACCTCTCCATGATCTCCAACGCCGGCACCGGGATCGCCATGGGCAACGCCATCCCCGCCATCAAGGCCGCCGCCAAGCACACCACCCTTCCCAACCACCAGGACGGTGTCGGCGTCGCCATCGAAAACGTCCTCTCCGGAGCATGGTGATGCAGACCCTCGCCCAGATCCGCGAGATCCTCGACTCCCGCGGGCTCCGCCCCCTCAAGTCACTCGGTCAGAACTTCCTCACCGACCACAACCTCATCCGCAAACTCGTCGACGCCGCGGCCATCGCCCCCGGTGACACCGTCCTTGAGATCGGCCCCGGCACCGGCACGATGACCGAAGAGCTCCTCGCCCGAGGCTGCCGCGTCGTCGCCGCCGAAATGGACCGGGGTCTCAGCGAGCACCTCCGCCACCACTTCGCCTCCAACCCCAACTTCACGCTCGTCGAAGGCGACTGCCTCGCCTCCAAGCGCGAACTCGCCCCCGCCATCCTCGACGCTCTCGGCCCCGGCCCCTTCAAGCTCGTCTCCAATCTCCCCTACGGCGCGGGCACGCCCGTGATGATGATCCTCCTCTCCGATCACCCCCGCTGCTCCGGGCTCTTCGTCACCATCCAGCGCGAAGTCGCCGAACGCCTCGCCGCCCCGCACGCTTCCAAGGACTACGGCCCCCTCGCGGTCCTCGCGCAGTGCACCGCGGCCTACGAGCACCTCGCCAACCTCCCGCCGCAGTGCTTCTGGCCCCAGCCCGATATCACCAGCTCGATGGTCGCGCTCCGCCGGCTCCCGACGCCCCGGTGCTCACGCCCCCGCGCGCTCCTGGACTTCCTCGTGAAGCTCTTCGAGCAGCGCCGCAAGCAGCTCGGCGCCGTCCTCGGCCGCTCCACCGCCCTTCCCCCGGGTATCGACCCCGCGATCCGCGCGGAGGCCCTCTCGGTGGAACAACTGGTGGGGCTCTTCGACTTTCTGAACCCGACTTGATCTCCGCCGCGCCTGTAGTACGCTACCCGCAATGCCCCACGGCGCTGTACCCGACGACGCCAACGGTCTCGCTCACGCACTCGTGCCTGTTCTGCGCCACACGGTCGGCGATCGGCTCGGGGATGTCTCGTTTTTCCGATCCGCCTGGCAGCGCGGCGGGTCCGAGACCGCCTTCTCCACCTACCGCCTCGACTCCGGCGAGGTGATCCCGGTCATCGTGAAGCTGCCGGTGAACCCCAACGAATACAGGTGGACGACGCTCCTGGGCGGGTGCGACCTCGCGCGATGGCACGACGCCGATCAGGTCCGGGGTTCGACGCCGCGGGTGTTGGCGTCGGGGCTTGAGCTGGGGGGATACGACCTTGCGTGGTTGATCGTCGAACGGCTGGCCGGTGAACCCTTGGGGCGGTCGCTCGATGCCGCGGCGGTCCATGACCTCCTCGCGGCGGCGGCGGACTTCCAGATGCTGGCGACGCGGGTCGCGCCGTTGCCGGCGGATGCGCAGGCGCCCCGGAGCCCGGAGTGGGAGGCGTTGCTGGGGCGGGCCCGGGATGCGTGCAAGGCCCATGCGTTGCCCGAGTGGCAGCATTGGAACGAGACGATCAAGCGGGTGCAGAAGGCGCTGCCGCGGCTGAAGGGGATGTGGGAATCGCGGATTCTTAACTCGTGGTGCCACGGTGACTTGCATCCAGGAAATGCACTCCACCGAGCACCCGAGCCAGGGCAAACAACGGACCCAACCGGACGCCACGGGGTGGTGCTGATCGACCTCGCGCTGGTTCACGTCGGACACTGGGTGGAGGATGCGCTCTATCTGGAGCGGCAGTTCTGGGGGCACGGGGAGAGCCTGCACGGCGTGAAGCCGGTGGGGACACTCGCGCGGCTGCGGCGGGACCGGAACCTGAACGCCGACGACGGGTATGCGGATCTGGTGGCCGTTCGGCGGGTGCTGATGGCGGCGTGTGCGCCGGCGGTGTTGGAGCAGGAGGGGGCGAATGCGAAGTACCTGCACGCGGCGCTTGAGATACTTGACAAAACCCTGCCGCAGGTCCTTCATTAGGATTTGGTTGTCAGCGGGATGCCAGGGTTTCTACAGTACGGGCCCCGCGTTCTCGGGTTGGCGGGGAGCAAGATGTAACCAACCCGCCGACCTCACCTACGACGAGGGGAGACGCCATGGAAGTCTTTGAGAAGCTGAAGAAGATGGTCGCCGAGGCGGAAGAGGATGTGGCGAAGGCTGAAGGCGGCAACAAGGCCGCGGGCACTCGCGCCCGTCAGACGATGCAGGAGATCAAGAACGCGGCACAGGAAGTGCGCGAGAAGATCCTGGAGCTGCGCGATGCAGGAAAGCCCGAGTGAAACGACCGCACCGCCGTCCGGGGAGGCTCCGGCGCCGGTGTCGAAGCTGCTGTTTGACATCAGCGCGATGGATCTGAACGCGCGTGTGGACGGCAAGCCGGGTATCGCGAAATGGGTTCCGCACCGCGGGACCATGGCGTTTCTCGACCACGTCGTGTGGCACGATGCCAACTTCACCCGTTC
>JBIKMF010000060.1:0-14701 GCA_044359425.1 Phycisphaerales bacterium | reverse complement strand
GCCTCGACCCCGCGAGCGGTCAGGTCGCCGCCGCGATGTACCGCGCCGCCATCGACCGCGTCGAACTCGTCGAAACCGCCGAGATCGCCGAAGCCGCCAAGCTCCTCGAGAACATCTACCGCGCCGTGAACATCGCCCTCGTCAACGAACTCAAGCCCGTTCTCGCCGACATGGGCATCGACATCTGGAAGGTCATCCGCGCCGCCGCCACCAAGCCCTTCGGCTTTCAGCCCTTCTACCCCGGCCCCGGTCTCGGCGGCCACTGCATCCCCATCGATCCCTACTACCTCACCTACAAGGCCCGCGAGTACGGCCACTCAACCCGCTTCATCGAACTCGCGGGCGAGATCAACCACCGCATGCCCCGCTACGTCGTCGATCGCCTCGCCGAAGCGCTCAACGCCGACGGTAAAGCCCTGAAAAACGCCCGCATCCTCGTCCTGGGCATCGCCTACAAGCCCAACATCGACGACATCCGCGAGACCCCCGCCGCGGAGATCATCGAGCTCCTCCACGACCGCTCGGCCACCGTCTCCTACCACGACCCCCACGTCCCCCAGTTCCCCTCGATGCGCAAGTACCGCATCGACCTCCGCTCCGTCCCGCTCTCGCCCGACGAACTCCGCGCCGCCGACGCCGTCCTCATCGTCACCGATCACGCCGCGGTCGACTACACACTCGTCGGCCAGCACGCACGCCTCGTCGTCGACACCCGCGACGCCATGACCCGCGCCCTGGCGCCCAGCGCCCGCATCGTCAAGGCCTGACACCCCTTCTCCGTTCGGCCCTCCCTCACCCGCCGGAATACCATCGCCCTCTTATGGCACTCCCCCCGCCCATCACCCCGGCCGAAGTCGAACTCGCATACGCCGCCGCCCAAAAGGTCGTCGAGACCCACCGGCGCGTCGCCGCCTGGATGCGCACCGGCATGACCCTCGCCGAGATCGACATCTTCATCGCCAAGACCCTCGCCGATCTCGGCTGTCGCTCCTGCTTCCTCGGCTACCAGGTCCCCCGCACGCCCCGCTTCCCGTCGCACTCCTGCCTCAGCGTCAACGACTGCGTCGTTCACGGCACCGCCACCAGCCTCGACCGCCCCCTCCGCCAAGGCGATCTCCTCAAAGTCGACATCGGCGTCTTCCACCAAGGCTGGGTCGGCGACGCGGGCTGGACCTACTCCTTCGGTCCCCCTCTTCCCCGCATCCGCGATCTCATGAACTGCGGCAAAGAGTCCCTCCGTCGGGGCGTCCAGACCCTCCGCCCCGGCAACCGCCTCCTCGCGTGGGCCCAGGCCGTCGAGGGGTACGTCGAAGGCGAGTGCGGCTTCCATCTCGTCCGTGGTCTCGGCGGTCACGGCTACGGCCGAAAGCTCCACGCCGCGCCGTACGTCAGCAACACGCTCCCGACCTACCCCGGTGAATGGCCCGACGCCCAGACCCAATGCCGCCCCGGCACGCTCGTCGCCGTCGAGCCCATGATCGCCATCAGCACAGGCGAGACCACCCAGGAAAACGGCCAGTGGCCCGTGCTCACCGCCGACGGCTCCATGAGCGTCCACTACGAGCACGATGTCCTCATCACCGAGAGCGGTCCCCGCATCCTCAGCGAAGGAATGGACGATCTGCCCGACGTCATAGGTTGATTTTCTGCAGAATCTTCACTTGGCGAAGGCCACGCCTACACTCTGGCCCGTGGATCGAAGGATCGAACAGATCTTTGCAGATTTGCGGGCCAATCGCTCAACAGCGTTGATGCCTTTCGTCTGCGGCGGATTTCCGTCGCCAGGCGTCTTGCCGCGTCTCCTCCCTGCTCTGCAGGACGCGGGTGCATCCGTCGTTGAAATCGGTTTCCCGTTCTCTGATCCAATTGCCGACGGCCCCGTCATCGCCGACGCCATGCACAAGGCCATCGCCGCCGGCTCCACCGCCGCAACCATCTTCTCCGAGGTCGAGTCCGTTCGCGCCTCCCTCTCCATCGGCCTCGTCGCCATGGTCTCCATCTCCCTCATCCTCCGACTCGGTGGCCCCAAGGCCTTCGCCACCCGCGCCGCCGCCGCCGGCTTCGACGGTCTCATCGTCCCCGATGTTCCCCTCGAAGAATCCGTCGAACTCCGCGACGCCGCCGCCGCCTCCGGCCTCACCTTCTCCCAGCTCATCGCCCCCGCCACCCCGCCCGCCCGTGCCGCCGAGATCGTCGCGGCATCCACCGGCTTCTGCTACCTCCTCGCCCGCGCCGGCATCACCGGCGAACAGGGCTCCCTCCCCGATATCGGCGGTCGAGTCTCCAAACTCCGCCAACTCACCAAGCTCCCCATCGCCTGCGGCTTCGGTGTCTCCACCGTCCAGCAGGTCGCCGCCGTCGTCCGCCATGCCGACGCCGCGATCGTCGGCAGCGCGATCGTCCGCCGCATGAGCGACGCCCTCGCCGCCGGCAAAGATCCCGTCGCCGAGGCCGCGGCCTTCGTACGCTCCCTCTGCACAGGCCTCGCCAAGGATGGCGGTTCCGACGCCCCGACCGGGGCAGGGAGGGCCGGCTGATGAGCGTCATTCAAGCAGTCGTCCTCGCCCAGACTCGACAACGCACGGTCCCGTCCACCATTTCGCAACGCTGACGTCCGAAGCATCAACCAACTGACATACGGCAACTGACATACGGCTCGTCTCCGTTTGGGACGGGCCGCCGGGCAATCATTGAACAACGCCCCTCGCCTCCGCGCGGGGCACACCACTCGATCGGGAGTCCCTGATGAACACGTACGCAAACGGCAACGGAAAGAGTCACGCTGACCTCGCAGGCTTCTCGCGCTCCGAAGGAGGACACGTGATCCAGCCCCGCGTCGAGCAGTACTACGCCTCCGAAGTCTTCAACGAGCGCGTCATGCAGCAGCGCCTGCCCAAGGACGTCTTCCGCCGCATCCAGCAGACCATCCAGCACGGCGAACCCCTCGACAACGGCATGGCCGACGTCGTCGCCGCCGCGATGAAGGACTGGGCGATCGAAAAGGGCGCAACCCACTACACCCACTGGTTCCAGCCCCTCACCGGCCAGACCGCCGAAAAGCACGACGCCTTCATGGTCCCCGACAGCACCGGCGGCGCCCTCAGCGAGTTCACCGGCTCCATGCTCGTCCGCGGCGAGCCCGACGCCAGCTCCTTCCCCTCCGGCGGCCTCCGCGCCACCTTCGAGGCCCGTGGCTACACCGCCTGGGACTGCACCAGCCCCGTCTTCATCTCCCGCAACGGCTCCACCGCCACCCTCTGCATCCCCACCGCGTTCGTCGGTTGGAGCGGCGGCGAAGCCCTCGACTACAAGACCCCCCTCCTCCGCTCCATCGAGGCCCTCTCCGAGCAGGCCATCCGCGTCCTCAAGATCTTCGGCGAAGACGCCGGCGTCACCCGCGTCATGGCAACCCTCGGCTGCGAGCAGGAGTACTTCCTCATCGAGCGCGAGCACTACTACTCCCGCCCCGACCTCGTCACCTGCGACCGCACCCTCTTCGGCACCCGCCCCCCCAAGGGCCAGCAGCTCGAAGACCACTACTTCGGCTCCATCCCCGCCCGCGTCCTCGCCTTCATGAGCGAGGCCGAACGCGAACTCTACCGCCTCGGCGTCCCCGTCAAGACCCGCCACAACGAAGTCGCGCCCTGCCAGTTCGAACTCGCCCCCCTCTTCGAGTCCGCCAACATCGCCTGCGACCACCAGATGCTCGTGATGGAGTGCCTCCGCAAGGTCGCCACCCGTCACGGCCTCGCCTGCATCCTCCACGAAAAGCCCTTCTCCGGCATCAACGGCTCCGGCAAGCACCTCAACTGGTCCATCGCCACCAACACCGGCGTCAACCTCCTCGACCCGCGCGACAACACCCACACCAACATGCTCTTCCTCACCGTGCTCTGCGCGGTGATGCGCGCCGTCGACCTCCACGGTGACCTCCTCCGCGCTTCCGTCGCCAGCGCCTCCAACGACCACCGCCTCGGCGCCAACGAAGCACCCCCCGCCATCATCTCCATCTTCCTCGGTGACATGCTCACCGACATCATCAACCAGCTCGAGTCCGGCACCCCCAAGAGCACACTCAAGGGCGGCAAGCTCGACCTCGGCGCCTCCTCCCTCCCCCAGATCCCCCGCCACTCCGGCGACCGCAACCGCACCAGCCCCTTCGCCTTCACCGGCAACAAGTTCGAGTTCCGCGCCGTCGGCTCCTCCCAGGCCGCGGGCTGGCCCGCCACCGTCCTCAACACCATCGTCACCGAAAGCCTCGACTACGTCGCCAACGAACTCGAGAAGGAACTCGGCTCCAAGGCCACCGAGGAGAAGCTCCTCAAGGCCGTCCGCTCCCTCCTCCAGAAGATCATCAAGCAGCACAAGCGCGTCCTCTTCGACGGCGACGGCTACACCAAGGAATGGCACGAAGAAGCCAAGAAGCGCGGCCTCCCCAACCACCGCGAATCCGTCTCCGCCCTCGAAGTCATCGGCAACAAGAAGAACATCGACCTCTTCAAGAAGTACGGCGTCCTCACCAAGGCCGAAGTCGAAAGCCGCGAACACATCTTCCTCGAGAAGTACATCAAGCAGGTCGCCATCGAGGGTGAAACCGCCCTCCTCATGGCCAAGACCTACATCCTCCCCGCGGCAATCCGCCAGCAGACCGAACTCGCCGAGGCCGTCGCCGCCACCGAGGCCGCCGACGTCGACGCATCCGACGTCCGCGAAAACCTCGAAGGCTTCGCCTCCGTCGTCGTCACCCTCCGCGCCGCGATGAAGACCCTCGAAGCCGCCCTCAACCACGAAGGCGGCGACGTCGTCGCCCACGCCCGCTTCATCCGCGACAAGGTCCGCCCGGCCATGAGCGAACTCCGCACCATCGCCGACGACCTCGAGAGCCGCATCTCCCACGACCTCTGGCCGCTCCCCACCTACCGCGAAATGCTCGTCATCAAGTAACCCGGCCCCACCCAAAACACAACTCCCCCCTCAGGGCGGTCCCCCCGGACCGCCCTTTTTCATGGGCGAAATGCGCCACTCCACACTCCCGAACTCCCCTTCTTCCCTCTTCCCTCTTCCCTCTTCCCCAATGCCTAGTGCCCATTGCCTATTGCCTCCCCCTGTTACCATCGCCCCCATGTTCGACTACCTCCGCAAACTCCTCTCCGGAAAGCCCCGTGCGCTCGCCGCGCCCGTCGGGCTCCCCGAGATCGATCGCGCCAACGCCGCACACCTCTGGCACTCCCCCGAAGGCCTCCCACGCGTCGACTGGGCCACCGCCAACGCGTGGATCCCGCGACAGTCCGCAAAGCACCCACCCGAACACTGGCGGCGCGCCGTCGCGGCCGTCTGGCTCGACGAACTCCGCGACTCCCTCGCCGAAGACCACCGCCGATGGAGATCGCAGAACGTCGAAGGCATCGCGCCCCTCGCCGGTTCCGTCGCCCAAGCCGCCGCCCACACCGCCGAACACGCCTACGAAGTCCTCACCCGCGATCTCGCCGTCATCCGCGGCAAGGAACCCATCCCACCCATCGCCCTCTGCCTCATCGCGCCGCTCGACTCCTACCTCACCCTCGTCAGCAGCTACCTCCCCGACGAGGGCGAGTTCGCAACCTCCGGCGGGATGTACCTCCACGAAGGCACCGACGCGCTCTCCCTCGTCGCCGTCAACGCCTCCGGCCGCCATCAGTGCGAGCAGACTATCGCCCACGAACTCACGCACCACGCGCTCCACGCCGCGCGCCTGCCGATCTGGATGGAAGAGGGCTTCACGCAGATGATGGAGGAACGCGTCGTCGGAGTCCCCAACTTCACGCTCAACCAGGAAATGATGGACCGCCAGCACGCCGCGTGGAGCGAGCGCGACATCGACGAGTTCCTCTCCGGCGCCGGGTTCCACTGCCCCGACGACGACATCCAGGAACTCTCGTACCACCTCGCGCAGTTCATCGTCCGCTCAGAGTTGACGCACCGCCCCAAAGACTTCTTCGCCTTCGCCCGCGCCTGCCGCGACCAAGACCCAGAACGCGCCTGCACACAGCACCTAGGCCTCACCCCCCGCGCACTGGTGACCGGGGCCCTCGGACTGGATGCCGAAGACTAACTCAACCGGATGCCAAGTCGGCGTCGCCCACACGGTGGTAGTACTGACCATCCCGCGTTCCCAGATCCACCACGAATCACGCGGTCCAAGTGCATAACGTCGCGTCCGCGGCGGTCTCCGGCCAGTGACGACTCGCTGAAGCAACGCTTCGTTTCGACGCCGAGACAGTTGCCTGTCGTTCGTGCTCCTTTGCCGCTTTGATCCCGCGCGGCAATGACGCGAACACCAGGTGCACGGCGATAGCACGCGAGACACTTGTTTTCAGGCCGTTTCAGCGGGGGCGAGGCTCACACCCACAGTTCTTCCCTATGGCCTACGGCCTACGGCCTATGGCCTCTTCCCGATGGCCTATGCCCTATGGCCTATGGCCTATTCCCTCACGCCAAACACAACGTGTCATAGATATCCCGCGTCGCACGCGACCGGTTCAGCGTGTAGAAGTGGAGCCCCGCGCAGTTGTGCTCCAGCAGGTCGCGGCACTGCTCCGTCGCCCAGTGCACGCCCACCTTCCGCGCCGCCGAATCATCGCCGCCCGCCCGCGCCAGCGCACGCAGCAGCGGCGCCGGGTACCGCATCCCCAGCGCCAACTCCGCCATCCGCTTCATCCCCGTCACCGACGTCACCGGCATGATCCCCGCCACGATCGGCACCCTGATCCCCGCCAGCTCGCACCGCGCACGGAAGTCGTAAAAGTCGCGGTTGTCGAAGAACAACTGCGTCACGATCACGTCCGCGCCCTCGTCCACCTTCGCCTTCAGATGGTCAAGCTCCACCAGCCGGTTCGGCGTCTCCGGATGCCCCTCCGGATACCCCGCCACCGCGATCCCAAACCCCCGCGGATCCGGGTGCGACCCGCGCGTGCGGTACTCCTTGATGAACCGCACCAACTCGCTCGCCCGCCCAAACCGCCGCCACGGATTCGCTCCCGGCCCCAGGTTCTTGGGCACATCCCCGCGCAATGCCATGATGTTCGAGATCCCCGCCGCCGCGTACCGGTGCAGGATCGCCTCGATCTCCGCCTCGTCGTGGTTCACGCACGTCAGGTGCGGCGCAGGATTCAGCGCCGTCGTCGTCCGCAGCTTCACCACCAGATCGTTCGTCAACTCCCGCGTCGATCCCCCCGCCCCGTACGTCACCGACACAAACGACGGCGACAGCGTCTCAAGCTCCGAGATGGAAGTAAACAGCTCCTGCGCCGCCTGGTCAGACTTCGGCGGGAAGAACTCGAACGAGTACGAGGTCGTGGATCTGGAGAAGATGTCGGCGAAGTGCATGTGACCCGTAGGATAGCTGCCGCGAACACCCGCGGACGCCAATACCCACGCCCTTTGGGCAATCACCCGCTCACCAGGTCGACGTCGAAATCTCCCGGTCCGCCCCGTAGTCCACGCCCTTCAGCCCGCCACGCGTCCACCGCGTCTTCCCCGCGTAGTTCCCGGGTGTCAACGGTGCCTCCCACGAGTTCGGCGCATAGCTCATCATCGTCGGTGCCGTCGACCGGGGCGTCTCCGGCCTGAACCCGGGGAACGTGTCCTTCGAGTTCAGGAACCGCACCGACTGATCAAAGAACAACATCGGAACCCGCGCCGCATCGTTCGCGTGGTACACCCACCGCTTCACGTTGTGCCGCATCGCGTCCTCGTGCTGCTGCACCTTCTGCGACGGGAACGCCACGTCCGCCATCTTCCGCTTCCCAAGCTGATTCGGCACCAGCCCCGGGTACAACTGGAAGAAGTTGTGCGCACCCGCCTGAATCACCACGCAGTTCCCCGGCTTGTACGAGTCAGGTGAATACGACGCCGGCACCACCTGGTACGACGACGAATACGGCCAACGCCAGTTCGTCTGCACGTTGCCGTCCGGCTGCCTCCCCGCAAACGCGTTGCGCTGGAACGCGCGCCAGTCGTGCCACTCCAGCCGGAACCGGTCCTCAGGGCACACCACCATCCGCTCCGGCAGCCGCGCCGCCAGATAGTCCTGCAACACCAGATGCGTGTACAGCACGTGCGGAATCCACCCGTCAATCTGCGGGAAATCCGTCCGCCCCGTCCGCCGCCGAATAATCGCAACCGCCTGCGCCGACGCCGCGGCAAGGTCGTTCGTCGAGTTCGCCTGCGCAACCAAATCCGGGAACTCAACCAGCCGGTCACGCGTCTTCTGTGTCACCGTGAACGAGAAAATCTTGTCCTGATAGTCCGCCGCGTAGCTGTGCGTCGCAACCCCGAACTGCTGCTGATTCGCCAGACAAATCGTCGTCCGCCCCGCCGACCGCGCCTTCCCCAGCGCAGGCAGCAGAATGCCGATCAACAACGCAATGATCGCGATCACCACCAAAAGTTCGATCAACGTGAACGCGCTCCTGCGTTCAGACTTCCGATGCGCACGCTCCATGGCGAGCTCCTTCCGCATTGTTCCGCCAATCGTCCCACCGCCGAGTACACCCCAGGGCGAACGCCCCGTCAGACCGAATGGTCTTCCCCTTCAGCTTACCAACTTGTCCCCCCGCCGCAACATCCCGAATCCCCCATTCGCCTCCCTCCCTCTCCCCGCCTAGGCTTAATGAGTAGCCATTCTCAATAAGCAGGAGGTCCGCCATGCACCGCTTCGCAGCTCTGCTCGCCTTCGCCCTCGCGATCCTCATCGCCCCCCTCGCCCTCGCCCAATCCGACCTCCGAGTCGTGGTCACGGTCGCCCCGCTCAAGGGCATCGTCGAGCCCCTCCTCCCCGAAGGCGCCAACCTCCGCATCCTCATGCAGCCCGGCCGCTCCGAGCACGGCTACGAGTTCTCCCCCGAAGAACTCGCCGACCTCGCCCGCGCCGACGTCGTCATCTACGTCGGCCTCAACCTCGAACCCAAGGTCGCCTCCCTCCTCGCCGACAAGAAGCTCCCCGCTTCCCAGAAGGTCATTTGCTTCGGTGAAGTCGTCGGCATCCAGAAGCCCGGCGAACCCGTCCCCAACTCCGGCCACGACGAGCACGAAGGCCACGTCCACACCGCCGAGTGCGACCACGACCACGCCGACTACGTCGACCAGCACCTCTGGCTCGACCCCATCCTCGTCAAGCAACTCGTCCCCGTCCTCACCGCCGCCATCAAGGACGCCGCCGCCGCCAAGGGCGCAACCACCGAAGTCCAGGACCGCATCGCCCAGGCCGGCCTCGCCGTCGAGGCCCGCGTCCAGGGCACCGACTCCAAATGGTCCGCTGCCTTCAAGTCCATGCAGGGCGTCTCCATCGTCACCCACCACAACGCCTTCTCCCGCCTCGCCGACCGCTACGGCTTCACCATCGCCTCGGTCGTCCGCGGCGTCGACGGCAAGGAACCCACCCCCGCCGACATCAAGCGCGTCGTCGACGAGATCAAGGAACACAAAGCCCGCGCCGTCTTCGTCGAACCCCAGTTCAACGCCCGCGCCGCCGAACGCATCGCCAAGGTCGCGAAGGTCAAGCTTGGCCGCCTCGACCCCCTCGGCAACGGCGACTGGTTCGCGCTCATGGCCTCCAACCTCGAGTCCATGCGCACCACCCTCGGCGAGGCCAAGTAACCTTGCCCGCCGCCGTCGAGTATCGCGGCGTCACCTTCGCGTACCAGCGCGCCGGTGAGTCCACGCGCCCCGCCGTCGAAGACATCACCCTCTCCGTCGAAGAAGGCACCCGCCTCGGTGTCCTCGGTCCAAACGGTGGCGGGAAGTCCACCCTTCTCAAACTCACCCTCGGCCTTCTCCCGCTCCAGCAGGGCGAGATCCGGATCTTCGGCAAAAGCGCCCGCGACGCCCGTCGCGCAGGGCTCCTCGGCTACGTCCCGCAGCGCAACGAGGCCGAGCTCACCTTCCCCATCAGCGTCCGCCAGGCCGTCGAGATGCCGGTCGCCCTCGCCCTCTCCCCCTTCGCACGCCTCAGCAGCGAAGCCCGCGCCAGCATCGAGGAAGCCATGCGCCTCGTCGGCGTCAGCGACCTCGCCGACCGCCGCGTCGGCGAGCTCTCCGGCGGCCAGCTCCAGCGCGTGATGATCGCCCGCGCGATCGCCTGCAAGCCCCGCCTGCTGCTCCTCGACGAACCCACGGTCGGCATCGATGTCTCAGGCCAGCAGCAGTTCGCCGAGATGCTCACCGCGCTCCACAACGCCCTCAAGCTCACGGTCATCGTCGTCAGCCACGACATCCGCACCGTCGCCGCGGGGTGCGACCGCATCGCCTGCCTCTCCCGCACGCTGCACTCGCACGTCTCCCCCGAGGGCCTGACCCCCAAGGTTCTCGCGGAAGTCTTCCGGCACGACGTCGCCGGCATCTTCGGTGACCTCCACGTGGACGCGCACGCCGCGGCATCCTGCACCAACCCCGCCCACGCCGCGCCGCCTGTTGGGCTCAGCGTGTCGGCACAACGGAAGGCCGACCAATGACCTTCCGCACGCTCGACTACCTGACCTCGCCCGAGTTGGCCCAGTTGTATTGGCCCGGCGTTCTGACGGGCATCCTCATCGCCGCGATGTGCGCCGGACTCAGCGTGCTCGTGGTGCTGAAGCGGATGGCGTTCATCGGGCAGGGCGTGAGTCACGCGGCCTTCGGAGGCGTTGGTCTTGCCGCGGTCGCGGGCCTGCTGGGGAGCGTCACGATGGCGGCCAGCGTGGGCCAGTTCCTGTTCGTGCTCACGGCGTGCCTCGCCGCGGCGCTGCTCATGGCGTGGATCAGCCGCCGGGGCGACACCGAGTCGGACACCGCGATCGGCATCGTGCTGGTCGGCGCGATGGCCGCGGGCGCGGTGCTCCTGCGTCTGTCGCCGGATCCGGTGCAGTGGGAGTCGTTCCTGTTCGGCGACATGCTGGCCGTTGGGTGGAACGACTTCATCCTCGGCGCGGTGGTGACGGTGGTGGTCTTCGGGTTGCTGTGGTGGTTCCGACGGCCGCTGATGTTCTGGGCGTTCGACGAGGCCGCGGCGACCGCGTGGGGCGTGAAGTCCGGGGCGATGCACTTCCTGTTGATGCTCATTCTCGCGCTGGTCACCGTGACCGCGATGAAGCTCGCGGGGGTCGTGCTGGCAACGGCGATGCTGGTGCTCCCGGGTGCCGCGGCGTTGAAGGTGGCGCGGAGCTGGGGCGGCGCGATCTCGATCGCGACGATCGTGGCGCTGGGGGGAGTGGTGCTGGGGGTTGTGCTGAGTTTCGAGGCGGACTGGCCCCCGGGCCCATCGATCGTGCTGGTGCTGACGGCGGCGTTTGCCCTGGCGGCGATCGCGCGTCGCGCGGGGCTCGCGCGGCGGCCGGCCCGCCAATGATGTGGGCATGAAAGCCGAAGTACTCCTCGCCGAACTGAACCGCCTCCGCAAGGACATCTCTGAGGACGCCACCGACATCGAGTGGGTGACGCTCCATCACGTTTTCTGCTTTGTCAGCTACAAAATGGGCGATTTCCAGAAGTATGTGGACGAGCAGGCCAAGAAGGGCGCGTTCGATGAGTTGGACGGCCACGGTCCCAAAACCGGATGAAGCGACGAAATTGGTGAACCGCTCCCGCGGTTATGCCGTAAACTCTAGTGATTGGATCCTTCGCCCGCGGGCGCCGACTCGGTCGCGAACACAACAGCGACTCGACGGCAAAACCCCGGGCGACGACCGCGGCGACCACGGGTTGCCACGGGCGATGTGCCGCGGGTGACGGCCCGCGGGGTAAGGTGTCGGCGGCGCGGGGCAACACCGCGTGACGGCTGGCGAGACCACAATCGGAAAGGAGGCGATCCAGTGTATTTGAATGATTGTTCTGAGGGCCTGCGGACCTAGCGCGGCTCGACGGAGCTGCGTTCCGCAGCCCCTACGGTGAAACACACGTACGACCGGCCGCCTCCGCAGGGGCGGCCGGTTGTGTTTTTGGGGGGTGGCGGGGTGGGGCGGTTTTCGCGGGGGCAAAAGGCCTACGCTGTGGGCTTGGCAATGGAGTGCCCATCATGGCGAAGAAGAGCGGGAAAGCGGATGCGTCGGGTCGCGTGAACGAGCGGATCAAGAAGCGGGACGCGGACACGCAGAAGAAGATCGTGGATCTGGCGACGGGCGTGGTGAAGAAGGCCTACGCGCAGAAGGATCCGCTGATCGACATTCCGACGCGGTCCAAGAGCAACACGATCTGGGACAAGCGTTCGCGGATCCTGCGGATGGGGGACGCGTCGTCGGCGCGGGAGTTGTTCAACCTGAATCAGGCGAAGCAGTTCATGCAGACGATGCTGCACGGGAACAGCGTTCGGGAGCTGATTCAGGCGGACAAGACGCTGAGCCTGCGTGGTATGTTCTACAAGGGCCTGCACACGGTGGTGGGGACGAGCGAGAAGACGTTCGGGGATCAGGACGAGAGCGACGGGATTCTGGAGGATCTCGAGGTGTCGCTGGGGTCGCTGCGTGAGGAGTTGCACATCTACGCGAAGAAGCGTGGGACGATGGTGGGCAACATCACGATCATCGACAACGGGGACGAGATCGATTGCCGGCGGATGGGGACCGGCGGGTACGCGATCCCGGGGATCGTGGAGCCGGACATCATTCAGTTCAAGAAGTGCGACGCGAAGTTCGTGCTGCACGTCGAGAAGGACACGGTGTGGGGGCGGTTCAACGAGGACCGGTTCTGGGAGGAGCACAACTGCATCTTGACCGAGGGGTCGGGTCAGCCGACGCGTGGGGTGAGGCGGTTGTTGCGGCGGCTGAATGAGGAACTCGGGTTGCCGGTGTACTGCCTGCTCGATTGCGATCCGTGGGGGCACTACATCTACTCGGTGATCAAGCAGGGGTCGATCTCGCTGGCGTTCGAGAGCGAGCGGATGGCGGTGCCGGACGCGAAGTTCCTGGGGATCAGGTCGAAGGACTACAAGGCGTGCGGGCTGTCGGATGATGTGAAGATCGAGCTGAACGACAACGACATCAAGCGTGCGCGCGAGATCGCGGCGTACCCGTGGTTTGAGGGGCACAAGGGGTGGCAGAAGGAGATCGAGGGGCTCCTTCAGAACGGGTTCAAGATGGAAGTGGAATCACTGATCACGAAGGACATTTCCTACGTGACTGAGGAATACGTGCCGCAGCGGTTGAAGGCGAAGGACTGGTTGGACTGAGTTACTTGCCGGCGGCGGCGATGAGATCCCAGCCCTTTTTGCCGGTGCGCTTCTTGGGGGCGCGCTTGTCTTCGTCCCATTGGAGGGCCATCTCGCAGTAGAGGCCGTAGATGCGCTCGGGGGTGAGGTTGGGGGTTGCCTCGTCGAACATGGCGAAGAGGATGGGGCCGGCGATGCCGACGCCGGTTTCGGCCTTGGGGCGGTCCTTGGTTTTGGCGTAGGTGTACTCGAAGAGCCAGGCGCGGGTTTTCTTGCCGGCGGGGGGCCAGTAGATGGTGCGGGTATCGAAGAGGGTGATGGAGGTGGGGGGCTCGCCGAACTCGTTGGGGTGGGAGAGCCAGTCGCACATGGCGGCCATGGCGGCGAAGTCGGGGTTGAGTGCTTCGGCGGGGATTTTCTTTTCGAGGCCGAGTTCTTCGAGGTAATCGCAGGCGCGGGAGCTGGTGTGGGGGTGGAGGGCGGCGACGGCGAGGGTCTTGGCGCCGATGCTCTTGCCGAGTTTGGCCTGGGCCCAGGCGAGTTCCATGCGGACTCCGGCGTCCTTGTGCTTTGCCGCGAGGGTCATGAGCGGGGTGCGGCGGCGAGGGGCGAGGAAGGGGAGGGAGGCGGCGGCGCTCAAGGCGAAGCTGAACTCGGAGATGTCCTTGAGTTTGAGGAGTTTGGTGAGGCGTTTGACGCCGTCGGCGTTGTCGAAGGGGTGGGCTTTGAGGCCGTGTTCGCGGCAGGCGGCGTTGGCGGCGTCGAGGAGGGCGATGCCGGCGAACTGCTGGGGGAGGGATTCGGCCATGGCGCCGAAGAAGGGGCCGGCGAGGGGGTGGCCGGAGGCGTAGATGTCCATGACGGACTGCCACCAGAAGGAGCCGGCGATGGTTTTCTTCTGGGTGGCGGCGATGACGACTTCGGTGCCTTCGACTTCGGCCATGAGGGCGAGCATGCGGAGGCCGTGGAAGACGGTTTCTTCGAGGGCTTCGAGGGACTTGGAGTTGAGGGTGGGGAGGATGATGCGGGCGATTTCAGCGGAGACGGGCTCGCATGCCGCGGACTGCTGTTTTTCGGTTTCGGCGTTGCCGAGTGCGGCCATGGCGGCTTCGAAGGCATCGACGTCGGCGAGGGACTTGAGCGGCGCGGGGACTTTCTTGAAGAGGGCGATGGTGCTTTCGAGTGACCACGCGGCGGGCTTCTTCGACATGCGAGTGCTTCCTTTCGGCCGATGTGGCCGTGCGTGGGAGCGTAGCTTCATGGAGTGGGAGGTGGAGGGAGGAAATGGGAAGAAGGAGCTCGCGAGCGGGGCGAGGGAGGTGGGCGTGGAGGGGTGGGCGGAGCGTCAACCGGCCTGGTTGAGGAGTCGGGAGCTGAGGGAGTCGGGCGAGTGGGAGAAGTAGCCTTCGGGGGCTTGTTGGGCGAGGAGTTTGATGGCGTGGGCGAACTCGGCGAGGAGGGCGTGGTTGGGGTCGGCGTCGGGGTGTTGGTCGTCGGGGAGAGCGTCTTCGGGTTGGTCGGCGAGATCGTCTTCGAGGTCGTTGC
>JBIKMF010000381.1:0-4074 GCA_044359425.1 Phycisphaerales bacterium | reverse complement strand
GCTGCCGGAAGGGTTCGGCTTCATCCTGCGCACGGCGGGTTTCCAGAAGACCAAGACCGAGCTCAAGCGGGATCTGTCGTATCTCCAGCGGCTCTGGAAGGACATGGAGCGGCGGCTGAAGACGGGCGGGAACAAGCCGCGGCTGCTGTATTCGGAGAGCGATCTGCTGGTGAGGTCGCTGCGGGATCTGCTGACGACGGATATCAACCAGGTCATCATCGATCACGAGACGGCGCTGAAGCGTGCGAGCCGGTTCATGAAGATCGTGGCTCCGCGCGGCGCGACGCAGCTGATGCACTTCCCGGGGAAGACGCCGATTTTCCACGCGTTCAACGTGGAAGAGCAGATCGCGTTGATCCATGCGCGCGAGGTGCCGCTGCCGTCGGGCGGGCGGCTCGTGATTGATCAGACGGAGGCGCTGGTCGCGATCGACGTGAACTCGGGGAAGTCGCGTGATTCGCGGGACAGCGAGACGAACGCGTATCAAACGAACGTGGAGGCGGTGGACGAGATCTGCCGTCAGCTGCGTCTGCGGGACATGGGCGGGATCGTGATCAACGATCTGATCGATATGCGGAGGGTTGAGCACCGCAAGGACATCGAGCACCGGTTCAAAGAGCGGCTCAAGCGGGATCGTGCGCGGAGCACGGTGCTGCAGATCTCGGAGTTCGGGATCCTGGAGATGACGCGTCAGCGGATGCGTCCGAGCCACGAGAGCGTGCACTTCACGGATTGTCCGACCTGCCGCGGGCGCGGCATGGTGCAGAAGCCGGACTCGGTGGCATCGGAGGCGGTGCGCGAGTTGTGCATGCTGCTGGACGTGGAGAAGATCCAGCGGGTGGAGATGGTTGTGTCGGCGCGTGTGGCGGGGGAGATGCTGTCGGGCAAGCGGCAGCTTTTGACGCGGATCGAGCGTTCGTACGTGAAGAAGGTCGACGTGCGGGTGAGCGATGCGGTGCCGGTGGATCGCATCGGGTTCTACGCGTACGACGAGATGGGCAACGACGTGGACCTCACGAACCTGCCCCGTCCGAAGAAGCCCAAGGACCTCAAGCCGTGGGAGGATCCGGACGCGGCGAACACGGATTGGGCGGACAACACGGCGGATCAGGTGAACCACGAGGAGCCCGAGCCCGTGGAGGAAGCGGTCGAGGACTTCGCACTGCACCCGATCGAGATCGACGAAGGCCCGGATGCGGGCGAGGGCGAGAGCGGCGGGTCGGACCAGATGGACGAGGGCGGTCGCAAGCGTCGGCGTCGGCGCGGGCGTCGGGGCAAGGGCGGCGCGGCGGGCGGGGCACCGGCTCCGCAGGCACAAGGGCGGCCCCCGCAGCAGCAGCAGCAACAGCAAGCGCGGCCTCAGCCGCCGCGGCAGCAACCCGCGCCGCAGCCTGTGGCGCAGGGGCCCGCGGTTGACGGTGGCGAGGGCCACGTCGATGGACAGGATGACGGTGGGCATCAGGATGGCGGGCCGCAGGGGCCAGACGGCGGCGCGGACGGACCCGGCGGCGGGAAGCGTCGTCGGCGGCGGCGCGGGCGTCGTGGTCGTGGCGGTCGCGGCGGCGAGGGCGGGCCGAACCAGCAGCAGGGCGTGAGCGGGCCGGGTGGCGAATCTGGCGCTGGGTCGATGGGAGACGCGGCGGCCGAGATCGCGTCCGACGAGATTTCGCCGGCGGCCGAAGAAGTCGCGGCGGATCAGTTCGCGATCGAAGCGGATCGCCAGAGCCAGCACGCGCACAGGCGCGGCGGGCTTCGTCCTTCGGCCGATGGGATCATCACCGGCGATCACGGGGAGAGCCCCGAGCCTCAGGCGCAGCAGCAGGCGCCGTCGGGCGATGATGTCGATGGCCCGGGCGGTGAGTACGAAGGAGACGAGGGCGGGCCCGAGGGCGGCGAGCAGTCGCAGGGACCCGATGGTGCTCCGCAGGGTGAAGGTGGCGAGGGTGGCGAGGTGCGCAAGCGTCGTCGTCGCCGTCGTCGTGGTCGTGGTGGGAATCGAGCGGGCGAGGGCCAGCCGCAGGGCGGCGAGGGCCAGGGATCTCAGCAGATGAACCAGGGCAACGGGAATCAGGGCCAGGGAGATCAGGGCCAGCAGGGCCGTGCTCCGCAGCAGCAGGGCCAGCCGCAGGGCCGTGCACCTCAGCAGGACGGCCAGCAGCGGGGCCAACAGCAGGGCGGCCAGCAGCAAGGTGGCTACCAGGGCGGGCGTCCGCGGGATGACCGCGGGGGTCAGCGCGGTCAGCAGGGCGGTCGCGGCGGGCCGGACCGGCGTGATGGCCGAGATGGCGGGCGCGATGGTGGCCGCGACGGTGGCGGTCGTGGTGGGCGCGACGGTCGCGATCGGCGTGACGGTCGTGATCGCCAGGACAACCGGCCGCGGGAGGATGGGCGGCCGCCGCAGGCTTCGGGGCAGCCCCCGCAGCAGCAGCAGCAACCGCCGCAGCAGCCGCAGCAGAACACGGGGCCGAAGCCTCGGACGCTGTACGGGGCGGTGAAGCGGAAGTTGTCGGCGAGCGAGTTGAACAGGCGTCCGAAGCCGGAGTGACGCGCGGTCGGTCGAACACATGGAACGACGCGTCATCATCCTGGGCTCGACGGGTTCCATCGGCACGCAGTCGCTGGACGTGATCGAGCACCTGAACGGTCTGCACGCGCGCGGGGAGTACCCGGACTCGTTCCGGGTCGTGGGGCTCGCGGCGGGGCGGAGCGTTTCGCTTCTGCGTGAGCAGGCGGAGCGGTTTGGGTGCGGTGACTGCGCGCTGGCGGACGAGGCGGGCGCTGGTGCGCTGCGCGGGATCGCGCGGGTGTATGCGGGGCCTGATTCGGCGGATGCGCTGGTGAGGTCGGTGCCGTGCGACGTGGTGATCGCGGCGATGGTGGGTGCCGCGGGGCTGCCGGCGACGCTGGCGGCGGTCGAGCTCGGCAGGGACGTTGCGCTGGCGAACAAGGAGACACTGGTGGCGGCGGGGGGCGTTGTGATCCCGGCTGCGCGCCGGTCGGGCGCGAAGCTGTTGCCGGTGGATTCGGAGCACGCGGCCGCTTGGCAGTGCCTGATGTGCCTGCTGGGTCCGGGGGCTGCGCCGCCGACGGCGGTGGATGCGAGGCTGTCGCGGCTGGTGCTGACGGCCTCGGGCGGACCGTTCCGGTTGTGGACGAAGGAGCAGATCGAAGGCGCGACGCCGGAGCAGGCGCTGCGGCATCCGACGTGGACGATGGGGCGGAAGGTCACGATCGACAGCGCGTCGCTGATGAACAAGGTGCTGGAAGTGATCGAGGCCCACTGGCTGTTCGGGCTCGAGCCCGAGCGGATCGGGGTGGTGGTGCATCCGCAGAGCATCGTGCACGCGGCGGCGGAGATGTGCGACGGTTCGCTGATTGCGCACATGAGCGCGCCGGACATGAAGTGCCCGATCCAGGCGGCGTTGTCGTGGCCGGCGCGGGTGGAGGGGGCGTGCAGGCGGGTGCGGCTGGAGGAGCTCAAGTCGCTGGCGTTTGAGGCGCCGGACGCGGAGCGGTTCCCGGCGATCCGGCTGGCGGAGCGCGTGATGCGCGAGGGGGGCGTGAGCGGGGCGGTGCTGAACGCGGCGAACGAGTGCGCGGTGGAGGCGTTCCTCGCGGGGGCGATGGGGTTCGCGGAGATCCCGCGCGTGGTGGAGCGGGCGATGAACGCGGTGGGGGCGGGGCGAGCGGCGACGCTGAGGGATTGCCTGGAGGCGGATGCCGCGGCAAGGGAGCATGTGCGCGGGGAGTTGGCGGCCCGCGGTGAATCGCGCGGGGCGCGGTGAGCGAAGGGAAGTGACAGTGAACGCGACACCACGCAAGTTCGTCCTGGGGATTTCGGGCGCATCGGGCGCGGCGTACTCGCTGCGGTTCATGCGGCTGCTGCTGGAGCGCGGGCACGAGCTGCACCTGGTGGTCTCGGACTACGGGCGGCGGTTGCTGTTTGACGAAGCGGGCGTGCGGGAGTTATCGGCGGAGACGCTGGTGCCCGAGATCGCGGCGGGATTGCCCAGTGGTCGGCTCTTTATTCATCCGAACAAGGACGTGGGCGCGGTGATCGCGTCGGGGAGCTTT
>JBIKMF010000380.1:0-4084 GCA_044359425.1 Phycisphaerales bacterium | reverse complement strand
GAAGGCCACGAGGCCAACGTCGTCGGTGACTGCTCCAGCACCTCCTGCGACTACCCCGAACGCGCCTACGAAGTCGGCAACATGCTCGCGAACAACGAAGTCGACCTGGGCGTGCTGGTCTGCGGCACGGGCATCGGCATGTCCATCGCCGCGAACAAGGTCAAGGGCGTTCGTGCCGCGGTCGTTCACGACGAACTGACCGCGCAGCTCTCCCGAAGCCACAACGACTCCAACGTCCTCTGCCTCTCCGCCGACCTCCTCGGCCAGCGGCTGATCGAGAAGATCGTCGAGGCTTGGCTCGGCGCCACCTTCGAAGGCGGCCGCCACTCTCGCCGCATCCGCAAGATCATGGCGATGGAACGGGGCGAGAACCCCGCCACCGTCGCCGAGTAACCCACCACACCGGACCCACCATGCCCCCGAGCAAACCCTACATCGGCATCGACCTTGGCGGCACCAACATGCAGATCGGCGTCGTTGCGCCCGACGGCAAGATGCTGAGCCAGACGAAGAAGAAGACCAAGTCCGAAGAGGGCTACGAAGGTGTCCTCGACCGCATCGCCGAGGGTGTCGCCGAAGCCACTGCCGGCGCAGGCCTCCCCATGACCGGCATCGGGGGCATCGGCATCGGTGCCCCGGGCGTCGTCGATCCAAACGAAGGCAAGGTGGTCGTCGCCGTCAACCTCCGCTGGACCAACAAGCCCCTGGCCGACGACCTCGCCAGAAAGCTCAAGACCAAAGTCCTCGTCGACAACGACGTCAACGTCGCCGTCTACGGCGAGAACGTCATGGGCGCCGGCAAGAACTCCAAGAACATGATGGGCGTCTGGATCGGCACCGGTATCGGCGGGGGCCTGATCCTCAACGGCAAGCTCCACTACGGCCACTTCCTCTCCGCCGGTGAGATCGGCCACATCGTCCTCTTCCCCTTCCACCCCCTGGGCTCGCGCACCCTCGAGAACAACGCCAGCCGCACCAACGTCTCCAACCGCATCATCAAGCTCATCAACGCCAACTACAAGAGCAAACTCACCAGCGAACTCGGCAACGACCCCGAGAAGTGGAGCCGCGAGGTCAAGAGCAAGCTCATCGCCCAGCACTACCGAGGCGGTGAGCGCGAGGACGATCTCGTTGTCCGCGTCGTCGACGACGCCGCCGAGATGGTCTCGGTCGCCATCGCGAACTCCGTCACCCTCCTCAGCCTCGAACGCGTGGTCCTCGGCGGCGGCCTCACCGAGGCCTGCGGCAAGCAGTTCGTCGAACGCGTCACGTCCCACGTCCGCGAGATGGTCTTCCCCAAGATCTGCCAGGACGTCGAGATCGTCGCCAGCAAGCTCGAGGACGCCGCGGGGATCTACGGCGCCGCGATGCTGGCGATGGACCAGCTCTAAGCCCCTCCGATCCTCGCCGCGCAAAGCTTGTGCTTGCTCAGCGTTCAGATCTCGCTCCCACGATGACGAAGACTTAGCGTGAACCTGCCCCCGCCATAGCGCGGGCAGGCTCCCTCATTCCCTTTACTTCGACCGTCGAGAAAACCGTCGCGGGCCAAGCTGTGTTGCTCCCCCCGGGCTTTCTCGTCTTCGCATTCGAGGAGATGTTTCATGTTGACTCGCGGCATCACTGCTCTCGCGCTCGCCCTCGCGGCGGGCTCCGCCCTCGCCCAGATCCAAGGCCCCAGCAGCTCCCAGACCCCCTACCTGCTCCCCACGGTCGGCACCCCGCGCAGCGCGGCGGCCGGTGACGTGCAGACCGTCAGCATCCTGACCGTTGGCGACTCCATCGGCGGTTACCGCATGGTCGGCATCCCGGACGGCATGGGCGTGATGGGCAACGGGGACGGCACCATGACCGTCTTCCAGAACCACGAGCTCGGCGGCACCGCCGGTTCCGTCCGCGCGCACGGCCAGACCGGCGCGTTCGTGTCGCGTTGGAACATCAACGCCAACGCCTCGAACCTGCTCGTCAACTCCGGCCGCGACCACAACACCTCGTCGGCCGACGCCTTCGAGTACTCCCCCACCACCGGAACCTGGAGCAACGCCGCCAGCTCCGCCCAGCGCTGGAACCGCTTCTGCTCGGCCGACCTCGCGGCTCCCTCGGCCTACCGCTTCGGCAACCTCGGCACCGACGCCCGCCTGTTCATGAACGGCGAGGAAGCCGGCGCTGAAGGCCGCGCGTACGCCCACATCGTCTCTGGTCCCAACATGAACCAGAGCTGGCAGCTCCCCCACCTGGGCAAGTTCTCCTGGGAGAACTCCATCGCCAGCCCCTTCGCCCAGCAGAAGACCGTCGTCATCGGCACCGATGACAGCACCCCCGGCCAGGTCTACATGTACGTCGGCAACAAGACGAGCTCGGGCAACGACATCGAGCGCGCCGGCCTCACCAACGGCAACCTCTTCGGCGTCCGCGTCTCCGGCCTCCCCACCGAAGTCCGCGGGTCCGCGGCGTCGGGTCGCTTCGACCTCTACAACCACGGCGACGTGAGCAACACCTCCGGTTCCACCCTCAACAGCTCCGGCAACACCAACGGCGTCACCAACTTCCTCCGCCCCGAGGACGGCCAGTTCGATCCCCGCGCCGGCTTCGAGAACGACTTCTACTTCGTGACCACCGACCGCTACGCCAACGCCACCACCGACGGCCGCAGCCGCCTCTACCGCATGCGCTTCGATGACATCACCAACCCCGAGGCCGGCGGCGAAATCAGCATGCTCCTCGAAGGCGGTCTCAACGGCCCCCAGATGATGGACAACATGACCATCGACAGCTTCGGCCGCGTCCTCATTCAGGAGGACATCGGTGGCCAGGACGCCCTCAGCAAGGTCTGGCTGTACGACCTCAACTCCGGCGGCCTCGCCGAGATCGCCCAGCACGACCCCTCCCGCTTCGGCATCGGCGCTCCCGGCTTCCTGACCCGCGACGAAGAGTCCTCCGGCATCATCGACGCCAAGGACGTCCTGGGCGAAGGCTGGTTCCTCCTCAACGTTCAGGCCCACTACAGCCTCCCCGGTGAACTGGTCGAAGGCGGCCAGATGCTCGCCATGTACGTCGACCCCTCCGTGATCCCCGCTCCCTCCGCTCTCGGCCTCGCCGCCGTCGCTGGCCTCTTCGCCGGTCGTCGTCGCCGCTAATCACCCACATCCTCCCGCGTGCCCGGCCAACGCCGATCACGCGGGCTTCTGCCCATACGTGCCCTCGCGGCAGCAGAGGAGCTGCCGCGCGGGTTTCGATCCTCGGGAGTCCGCACATGCACGCGACACGTCTCGCTTCGGTGGCCTCAGCCACCTGCCTCGCCGCGCTCACCCAGACCGCGACCGCGCAGTCCTCCCTCACCCTCTCCCCCACTGCCGACACCACCCTCTACCAGACCGTCGACGGCTCGACCTCGAACGGCGCGGGCGACTCGATGTTCGCTGGCCTCACCCTTCGTGGCGCGGGCCTGCGTCGTGCCCTCATCCGCTTCGATCTCTCCCTGGTTCCCGCCGGGCACGTCGTCATCGCCGCCCGCCTGCGCCTCCACGTCACTCGCGCCAACGGCGCGCCCGCCTCCGTATCCCTCTACCGCACACTCGCACCCTGGGGTGAAGGCACCTCCGACGCCGGCGCCCCTGGGGGCCTGGGCATCGAAGCCGCCCCGGGCGACGCCACTTGGCTCCACCGCTCGTTTCCGTCGGCATTGTGGTCAACACCCGGCGGTGACTTCGCACCCACCCCCTCAGCCTCGGCCATCGCAGGCGACCCGGGCCCGGTCGAGTGGACCGCGAGCCCCCAAATGCTCGCCGACCTCAACGCCTGGGCTACCTTCCCCGCCGACAACTTCGGCTGGCTGCTCCAATCCACCAGCGAGGACGTCAGCAGCGCCCGCCGCTTCGGCACGCGCGAACACGCCGACCCTGCCATGCGCCCCACGCTCGAACTCACTGTCGCACCCTTCTGCAACGTCTGCCTCGCCGACACCAACTGCGACGGTTCAGTCGACGGCGACGATGTCATCGCCTTCTTCACCCCTTGGGACAACGGCCTTGCGGAAGCCGACTTCAACAGCGATGGCTCGGTCGACGGCGACGATGTCATCGAGTTC
>JBIKMF010000379.1:0-4090 GCA_044359425.1 Phycisphaerales bacterium | reverse complement strand
GGCGAACTGGTCGTGATCTCCCCCGAGAATCAGGCCGCCCGCACCGTGGCGGTCGCGCTGCCCAAGTCCTTCTCGACCGCGGTGCTGCAGATCACCGGTCAGGATCCGCTGGTCGTCGAAGACCTCCGGACCGTGAACCCCTTCGTCGCGGACTCGCTCGCTTCCGCCGAACTCCGGGACGTCTTCCAGACCAAGGGATTGACCAGTGCCCTCTCCTACCAGGTGATGTCCGAGGCCGCCGGCCTGAAGGAAGATGGCGAAGCCCCCAAGAAGCCCGCGGGCGACGGCAAGACCGAGTAATCCTCCCCCCTCGGGTTTCGGAACGCCAGGCCGGTTGTCAACGTAACATGTGGCGTGAGAACGCCGACCCCAAACTGCGGGAAGCTCGCGGCGGAAGTCCGCCGACGGGCGTTCATGGCCGACATGCTCAGGGCCTCCGGCCGCGCACTGGCCGCCGGTGCTGCGGTATTCCTCGCCGGGGTCGTGGGATTCAAGCTGTTCGGTGGCCGGTGGGGCTTCGAGCCCCGCTGGGTCCCCCTCGCCATCGGCCTCACCGGCGCAGCACTCGCGGGCGCGGCGATCATCGCGGCAACGCGCCGCTGGACGCTCGTGCAATCAGCACTCGAAGCAGACCGCGTGCTCGGCACCGACGATGCAGTCGCCACCGCCATGACGGTCGACGGCCGCGCGGACGCGGTCGTCGCAGGGATTGTGCGGGCACGGGGTGAAGCGGTCGCCGCCGGCGCAGACCCCGCCCGCGTGGTGGCGATCGAAGCCCCACGATCGCTGTGGACGGCGGGCGCCCTCGCATGCGTGGGCGCGGCGGCGGTGGTCTGGATGCCCGAGATGAAGTGGGCCGACCGTGGGACCACCCCGATCGAGCAGGTCGCCACCGGCGACGCCCTCCAGCAGATCCGCGAAGCCGCAGAGCTCGTCGAGCCCAAAGGTCCCGAACCCACCGAGAACGGCGAGGTTGCCGAAGAGCTGCGTGCAATCGAGGAAGAACTCGCGAGTGCAGGAGGCGACGAACGCACGGCACTCACAAAGGCCGCGGAGCGGGTTCAGCAGGCAGCCGAGAAAGCCGAGCAACGCGCGGACGAGGCCAGCCGTCGCGAGGACGAACTTCGGCGCGCGATGAACGCCGCCAACAGACAGAACGAGTCGCCGAAGTCCGAACTCGCCAGGTCGCTCCGCGAGGTCGACTTCGCAAGAGCGGCAGAGCGGGCGGCCGAGCTCGCGGCACGAGCGGACGAGCTGAGCGCCGACGAACGCCAGGAACTCGCCGAGGAGTTAGACCAGATCGCAGAGGCGATGGAGGACGCAGCCGAGCAGGAGTCAAAGTCCCCGCCGCCAGAGCAGCCCGAAGCTGCACAAGGTCAAGGGGAGCAGACCGCGGCACAAGACCAAGAACCCGCGAGCGATCAACAGAAGCCACCAACCCCGACCGAAGCAGAGCAACTCCGCTCAACCCTGCGCGACGCAGCCCAAGACCTCCGCAACCGCGATCAACCCCAGACCGAAAAGCCCGAAGGTGCGCAGAGCCAGCCGCAACAAGGCGAGAAGCGCGAAGGTACGCAGACCCAGCAGCAACAAGGCGAGAAGCGCGAGGGTTCACAGAGCCAGCCGCAGCAAGGCGAGAAGCGCGAGGGGTCGCAGAGCCAGCAGCAGCAAGGCGAGAAGCGCGAAGGTACACAGAGCCAGCCGCAGCAAGGCGAGAAGCGCGAAGGTACACAGAGCCAGCCGCAGCAAGGCGAGAAGCGCGAAGGTACGCAGAGTCAGCCGCAGCAAGGCGAGAAGCGCGAAGGTACACAGAGTCAGCAGCAACAGGGCGAGAAGCGCGAAGGTACACAGAGCCAGCAGCAACAGGGCGAGAAGCGCGAAGGTACGCAGAGTCAGCAGCAACAGGGCGAGAAGCGCGAGGGGTCGCAGAGTCAGCAGCAACAGGGCGAGAAGCGCGAACGTTCACAGAGCCAGCAGCAGCAAGGCGAGAAGCGCGAGGGTTCGCAGGATCAGCAGGGGCCGCAGTCTGTGCCGGAGCTTCCAAAGGACGCCGATGGCATGCAGCGACTCGCGGAGAAGCTCCGTGAAGCCGCGAAGAACCAGTCGGATCGGGCGATGTCGCAGCAGCGGGCGGAAGAGCTGCGGCGGAAGGCGGAGGAGATGCTTCGCACGGCTTCTCCCGAGCAGCGGCGGCAGTTGGAGGAACTCGCGCGGCGGATGGGGCCGAGTGGGCGCGAGGGCGGGCCGAGCGAGGGTCCGGGTCTCGAGGGGCGGTCTGGTCCGAGGCTCGCGGAGACTCCACCTCCGAGGGAGCGGGCGACGGAGATCGTCGATGCGAGGCCGAGCCGGATCGAGCCCGGCGTGCGCAAGCGGACCATCTCCGAGATGGAGGGGAGCGGAGAGCCGGGAGAGTCCGGTGGCGGGGCGACAGGGCTGAGCGACGGGGTTCGCGACGCGGTGAAGAGCGCGGAGCGGGCGATCGAGCAGCACAACGTGCCCCGTGATCGACGCGACCTGGTGCGGCGCGTGTTCCAGCGATACGTCGAGCGATCGACGAAGCCGCCGACGGGCGAGAAGCAGTAGCCGTATGAACCTTCGACTGGAGCAGCCCTGGTGGTTGTTGCTCGCCTTGCTGGCGGTGCCGGTTGCGGTCACGGGGTGGGTGTTGTTTCAGTCGATGAGCGGCGTGCGGCGGGTTGTCGCCATCGTGGTCCGCGTCGCGCTCATCGTGGCGATCGCGGTGCTGCTCGCGGGGATCGCGTCGACCCGTGAGACGCGGAAGCTCGCGGTCGTGGCGGTGATGGACGAGTCCGACTCGGTGGTCGCGATGGCCACGCCTCAGCGGTTCAGCATGGCCGATGGCATGATGCGCGAGGTGCCCGCGGCGGGGTTCGCGCGGGCGTTTCTCGACGAGGCCACACGCAGCCGCGGCGGGGAGGATCTGCTGGGGGCGGTTGCTGCGGGGGAGCGTGCGTCGGTGGTGATGCTCCCTTCCTCGGGCGCGACGGGGTTGGGTCCCACGGGGTCGAGGGCGGGCGGGGGGACGGATCTCGCGGGGGCGCTGCGACTCGCGGCTGCGGTGGTGCCTTCGGACGCGACGGGGCGGATCGTCGTGTTCTCAGATGGCGTTCAGACGGTGGGGGACGTGCTGGCGGCGGCGGATGAGCTGACATCGAGCGGGCTGCGTGTGCCGGTGGACGTGGTGCCGATTCGGTACGACGTGAAGCGTGAGGTGATGGTGACCGCGTTGGATGCTCCGCCGCGAGCGGCGATGGGGAGCACGGTGACGCTGCGGGTGACGCTGGTGTCGACGGGTGAGAGTTCGGGCGTGCTTCGTGTTGAGGACGAGGGTGTGCCGCTGGAGATCGGAGAGAACGGCGAGAAGGGGCGGAGAGTCTCGCTGCGCGAAGGCGAGAACGTCGAGCGGATCTCGCTGCGGCTCCCGGCGGGTCGGATTCATCGATTCGCGGCGTACTTTGAGCCGGACATCGATGCGGCGGGGAAGGCGAGCGGTGATACGCGGCCGGAGAACAACCGCGCCGAGGGGTTCACGCTTTCGCCCGGGAAGGGCGCGGTGCTGCTGGTGCGGGGCGAGGCGGAAGGCGATCGTGCGCACCCGCTCGAGGCGACCCTCGCGGCGCAGGACATCGCGGTGAAGCGTGTGATGACCGGCGGCATGCCGGAGAGTCTGCTGGAGTACGAAGCGTTCGATGTTGTAGTGCTCGACAACGTGCCCGCGGACGAGATGGACAGCCCGGCGCAGATGCTGCTGACGTCATTCGTGCAGGACATGGGCGGTGGCTTGGTCATGCTCGGCGGGAGGGCTTCGTTTGGTGCTGGTGGGTGGAAGGGTTCGAAGCTCGAGCCGATTCTCCCGGTCAAGCTGGATGTTCCCGACAAGGTGGTGACGCCGGAGACGGCGACGGTGTTCGTGCTCGACAACTCGGGGAGCATGGGGCATCGTGTTTCGGGGTCTTCGTTCACCCAGCAGCAGATCGCCAACGAGGCGGCGGCGCTGGCGGTGACGAGCCTGGGCGCCCGCGACATGATCGGCGTGGTGGTGTTCAACTCGGACGCGTACACGCTGGTG
>JBIKMF010000059.1:0-14779 GCA_044359425.1 Phycisphaerales bacterium | reverse complement strand
GGCGGTGGGCGTGCTCGCCATCGTGGTCGTCGCGGTTGCCAGCCTCTGGCACGAATCGGAAACCGTGAGCCGGAAGATGATGCGCGAGGAGATGTCGCGACTGGCGGCCTCTCTCTCGTGGACCGTCGACGCGCGGACGCACCGCGAGCTGGACGATCCGTCGGAGATCGATACGCCGGTGTACGACCACGCGATCGCCCTGCTGCGTAAGGCCCGCGCATCGACGCCCGGCGTGAAGTACATGTATACGGCGGTGGCCGACGGCGACAAGGTTCGCTTCGTTCTCGACGCCGCGGAACCCGGTGACCACGACGGCGACGGGCGCGAGGATCGCGCGGGTGTGTGGGAGCCGTACGACGACGCGGAGGACGTGGTCTGGGACGCGCTGGGCCGCAACGGCGCGCCGGGTGTGGCCACGGCGAGCCTCGAGCCATGCAGCGATGAGTGGGGGACCTTTGTCTCGGGCTATGCGCCCTTCTACGACGCGAACGGCCGCCAGGCCGGCGTGATCGCGGTGGACATCGATGCCGCGGAGTACATGCGTGACCAGGCGAACCGGCGGATGGCCGCGCTGCTCGGGCTTCTGCCCGGCGGGTTGCTCTCGTGCGGCGTGGGCATCGGCGCGTACCTGCTCCGACGCCGACAGCTCCGAACCCTTCGCGAGGTCGAGGCCGCCAGCGAGGACGCGGCGGCGTGTGCTTCGATGCTGGCCGAGAGCGAAGGACGATTCCGCTCGCTCGCGGACGCGATGCCCGTGCTGGTCTGGACGAGCGATATCCACGGCGATTGCGACTACGTGAACCGGGGCTGGATGCTCTTCACCGGTCGCGATCGCGAGCTCGAACTCGGGCGGGGTTGGCTGGAGAGCGTGCACCCAGAAGACCGCGAACGCGTGGCGAGCACCTTCGCCGCGGCGTTCCAGCTTCGCGGGGATTTCGAGGCCGAGTTCCGGTTGCGTCGGGCCGACGGGCAGTGGCGCTCGGTGCTGAGCCGCGGGACGCCTCGACAGACCGCGTCGGGCGCTTTCGGCGGCCTCGCGGGCGCGTGCCTGGACATGACCGAGCAGCGCGAGGCCGAGGCGACGGTGCGGACCAGCGAGCGGCGCGTACGGGCGGTGATCGACACCGCATTGGACGCCGTGATCACGCTCGACGACGCCGGACGCGTCACCGACTGGAACCCGCAGGCCGAGCAGTTGTTCGGGTACTCCGTCGCCGAGGCCACCGCCCGGTTTCTGTCGGATCTCGTGCTTCCCCTCGAGTCCTCGCACGGCGCTGGTGCCGGCTTCTTCCGCTCGCTCGCCAACGCCCAATCCAGCGGCGCGACACGGCGCTCCGAACTCGCGGCAACTCGGAGCGACGGTAAGCGGTTGCTCGTTGAACTCTCGTGCTCGAGCGTGCAGACCGAGCGCGGGTCGTGCGTCAGCGTTTTCGCCCGCGATATCGCCGAGCGCAAGACCGCCGAGCTGTCGCAGCAGTCCGCTCTGCGGCTGTCGACCCGCCTCGCGCGGGCGTCCTCCGTCGAAGAAGCGGCCCGGGCCGTGAACGACTCGCTCGAGAACATGACGGGGCTCTCTCGGACCGCCATTCTCCTGTTCGATCAATCCGCGGTCTGCCGGTTCGTCGGCTGGCGCGGGATTTCGCGCGAGTACCGCCAGGCCGTCGACGGCCACTGCCCGTGGCGCATGGATCAGGGCGAGGCCGATCCGATCGTGGTGCAGGACGTCGAGACCGACGAGGCCTGGGCCGACTACCGCGATCTCTTCCGCCGCGAGAAGATCCGCTCGCTCGCCTTCGTGCCCGTGCGGACCGAGGAGGGCGTGGTCGGTAAGCTGATGCTCTACGGCGATGCCATGGGAGACATCACGACACGTATCGTCGACTCGGCACGGACCGCCGCGACGTACCTGGGCGTGGCGGTGGGGCGGTTGCTCGCGCAGGAGCGCACGCGCTCGAGCGAGAAGCTCTTCCGATTGCTCGTCGAGAACACGGACGACCTCGTGGATCTGGACCCGCTCAGCGGCGCGTCCGAGTACGTGGGCCCCGCGTTCGAGCGGCTGATCGGCTGCGACGGCGGCGGCGGCACGACGGCGGCCATCGAGTCGCGCGTCGCGCCCGACGACCTCGCCGCTTACCGCGACGCCAAGGACGACGCGCTCCACGGCGAGCGGGCCCGGATTGAATGCCGACTTCTGCGGGCGGACGGTACGACGATCTGGGTCGACCTGCACATGGTGCCGGTCTTCGATGCCGACGGCAGCAAGGTCATCAAGATCCTCCATTCGGCACGCGACATCACCGATCGAAAGGCGTTCGAGGACAAACTGGCCCAGGCCCGCGTCGCGGCGGAGGCTGCGAGCCGCGCCAAGACCGAGTTCCTCGCGAACATGAGCCACGAGATCCGCACTCCGCTCACGGCGATCCTCGGGTACGCCGACGTGCTCGCGGAAGAGAGCGGCGCAGGATCCACCGCACCGCGCGCCGAGACGGTGCAGACGATCAAGCGCGCGGGCGAACACCTGCTCTCGGTCGTCAACGACATCCTCGATATCTCGAAGATCGAGGCCGGTGCGATGCAGCTCGAACGCGTCGATACCACGCTCCCGCAGGTCTTCGGCGCGGTGCGTCAGCTCATGCAGCCCCGCGCGGAAGCCAAGGGCGTCGCCTTCGAGGTCGTCCTCGAAACCCCGGTGCCCGACCGTGTCGTCAGCGATCCCACCCGTCTCCGCCAGATCCTCCTCAACCTCACCGGCAACGCCGTCAAGTTCACCTCCCAGGGCCTGGTGCGGATGGTGGTCCGCTACACCCCCGAAGGCGCTCGCGGCACGCTCACGGTCGACGTCGAGGACACCGGCCCCGGCCTTACGCAGGAGCAGGCCGCACGCCTTTTCCAACCGTTCTCGCAGGCCGACGCGAGCGTCACCCGCAAGCACGGCGGCACCGGGCTGGGCCTGAGCATCTGCCGCCGTCTCGCACGCCTGCTCGACGGCGACGTGGAGCTCGTGCGGTCGGAGCCCGGTAAGGGCTCGTGCTTCCGCCTCTCGCTCCACGTGGAGCCAGCTCAGGGCTCAGGGATCTTCCACGCCCTCGAGGGTCAGGCCGCGGCCAAGGCCGAGGTCACTCCGGCTGCAGCGACGAAACTTGGCGGTAGGATCATCGTCGCCGAGGACGGCCCCGACAACCAGCGGCTGATCCGCATGCACCTCACGAAGGCGGGTGCGCAGGTGGATGTCGCGGAGAACGGCAGGATCGCGCTCGAGATGATCGAGAAGGCCGCGGATGCCGGGGCTCCGTACGACCTGCTCGTCACCGACATGCAGATGCCGGAGATGGACGGGTACACGCTGGCCTCGGCGCTGCGTGCGTCGGGGTCGACATTGGCGATCGTGGCGCTCACCGCGCACGCGATGGCCGAGGACCGTCAACGCTGCCTGAACGCGGGCTGCGACGATTACGCGACCAAGCCGATCGACAAGGCGTCGCTCCTCGCGACCTGCGCCCGCTGGATCTCTCAACCCGGCGGGCGAGGGTTCGCGAAGGCGGCGTGATCAGCGGGCCGAGTTGTACGCGGGCTCGAGGGCCTTCACGTTCTTGCGGAACGTGGTGTACAGGTACACCGGGGTTTCCAGCTTCGAGAGATGCTGCTTGATGAGCGGGTAGACCTGCTCCCAGTCGAGTCCTCCCACGCCCGTTGCGAGCCGAGGTACCGCGACCGCCGCGGGCTTCTCGTCCTCGATCCACCGGTGCAACTCGCGGAGGCAGTGGTTGACGTCCTCGAGGCGGGCCTTGCCCGGGCGTGCCCCGTGCTCGTACCCGCCGGCCTGCGTGAGCAGGCTCACGATCTGCACCGACCCGGTCGTGCCCGCACCGGACCAGACCCACAGGCCTCCCGGTTCGGCGTGAGTCTGTTGGCAGTAGTGCCGGAAGTCCTTGTACATCGCCGGGAAGGCCGATCGGAGCTGGAGCGCGAGCCCGGAGTTGAAGTGATCGTTGGGTGCAACACCGTGCACCATCACCGGGGCGCCGGTCAGCATGATGTCGCCAGATACGTCGTGAAGCATGGTGGCCTCCTGTGAAGGATCTCCCGTGCGCTGTTCAATCGTATGAAACAGGACATCGAAGTCCGGCATTCTCGTGGAGATCCACTGTTTCCGGTGGAAGCACTTGGATTTCGGTTTTGGTGAGGAACTGACCTTCCAGCGGGTGGGGGTGCCTTCGGGAGGCATAGGGTCTTGGTAGGAAATCGCCCGGTGCTGCGCTCGGTTCCCCGCCGTCTCCGAAGAGACCGCGGCGACCGGGGTCGGCGGGTCCTGCCGGGGCAGAGGAGTTTGCGTGCCGGACCTCCAAAAACAGGATAAGCCGAGCGTTGGCGCTCTCGTCTGGCGTTGGCTGGCCAGCGATGTCGTCGCTCCCGGCAAGCCGATCGTCGACAAGAAGGAAGTGGACTGGCCCCGCGTGATCCCGTTCATCGCGATCCACGTCGCCTGCGTGGCGGTCGTCTGGGTCGGCTGGAGCTGGACCGCCGTGGGCGTCGCGGTTGCCGCGTACCTCGTCCGCATGTTCGCGATCACCGGGTTCTACCACCGCTATTTCTCCCACCGCACCTTCAAGACCCGCCGCTGGACGCAGTTCATCTTCGCCGTCCTCGGCAATGCCGCGGTGCAGCGCGGGCCGCTCTGGTGGGCCGCCCACCACCGCGAGCACCACCGCCACTCCGACACCGAACTCGACGTCCACTCCCCACACCAGCACGGCCTCCTCTGGAGCCACATGGGCTGGTTCACGGCGAAATCCGCCTTCCTCACGAACATCGCGGCGGTCCCCGACCTCGCGAAGTACCCGGAGCTCCGCTTCATCGATCGCTTCGACACGGTCGTCCCGATCTGCTACGGACTCTTCATGTACCTCCTGGGCCTCGGCCTCGCGACGTGGGTTCCCTCCCTCGGCGTCACCGGCCTGCAGATGCTCGTGTGGGGCTTCGTGATTTCCACCGTCGTCCTCTACCACGCCACCTACACGATCAACTCGCTCTCGCACTTGATCGGCTCGCGGCGCTTCGCTACCTCCGACAGCTCCCGCAACAACTTCTTCCTCGCGATCATCACCCTCGGTGAAGGCTGGCACAACAACCACCACTACTACCCCGGCGCCGTGCGGCAGGGCTTCTACTGGTGGGAAATCGACATCACCTACTACACCCTCTGGACGCTCCAGAAGCTCGGCCTCGTCTGGGACCTCAACCCGGTTCCGAAGCGGGTCTACGAGCGTGCCGCGGCCGAAACCGGCGCGAAGGGGGGCGGGTGAGGATCGCGATCGTTGGGGGGGGAGTTTCCGGCCTCACCGCCGCTTACCTGCTCGCCAGGAAGCACGAAGTCGTTGTCTTTGAGCAGGACCGTCGCATCGGCGGTCACACCAACACCGTCGACGTCACGGAGTCAGGCCGCACGATCCCGGTCGACACCGGCTTCATCGTTTTCAACGACCGCACCTACCCGAACTTCATCGCCCTGATGCAGAAGCTCGGCGTGGAATCGCGTGAGTCGTCGATGAGCTTCAGCGTCCGCTGCGAGCGCACCGGGCTCGAGTACAACGGCACATCCTTCCGCACGCTCTTCGCCCAGAAGCGAAATGCCCTGCGTCCGCGATTCCTTCGGATGCTCACCGAGATCCTCCGCTTCAACCGCGAGGCCCTCGAAGCCCTCAAGGCCGATTCCGAGCAGACGTTGGGCGCGTACCTCGAACGCAATCGGTACTCGGCGACCTTCCGGGACTACTACGTCGTCCCGATGGGGGCCGCGATCTGGTCCGCGCCCGCCGCGGCGATGCTCACGTTCCCGCTTCGGTTCTTCGTGGCGTTCTTCAAGAACCACGGGATGCTGTCGGTGAACGACCGCCCGGTGTGGCGGACGGTGGTGGGGGGCTCGCGTTCGTACCTGGGGCCGCTCTGCCGGAGCTTCGCGAACTCCGTCCGGCTTGATGCGCCGGTGATCTCGGTTCGTCGCGACGATCCGGGCGTGTTGGTCCGCTGGAAGCCCCCGACGGAGGCCGCTCGCGAGGAGCGGTTCGACCATGTGATCATGGCGTGCCACTCCGATCAGGCGCTCAAGCTGCTCGCGGACCCGACGAATGCAGAGCGCGAGGTGCTGGGCGCGATGCCGTACCAAGAGAACGAGGCGATCCTGCACACCGACGCGAGCGTGTTGCCCCGGCGTCGCCCCGCGTGGGCCGCGTGGAACTACCACGTGCCCGCTACGCCGCTCGCTCGCGTCTCGGTCACGTACAGCATGAACATCCTGCAGGGCATCGACTCGCGGACGCAGTACCTGGTCACGCTCAACCGCTCGGACATCATCGCCCCCGAGAAGATCCTTCGCCGCATCGTGTACCACCACCCGCAGTACACGCTCGCCGGCGTCGACGCCCGGGCCCGCTGGCGTGAGATCAGCGGCACGCGGAACACGCACTACTGCGGCGCGTACTGGGCCAACGGCTTCCACGAGGACGGCGTGAGCAGCGCGCTGCGGGTGGGGGCCGCCTTCGGAGAGTCGCTCTGAAACCCGTCGCGAGCGCCATCTACACCGGCTGGGTAAGGCACCGGCGCAACTCGCCGAAGCCCCACCAGCTCCGCATGAGCGTGTATATGGCCTACCTCGATCTCGACGAACTTCCGACGCTCTTCGCCGGTCGCCTCTTCTGGTCCTTCGAACGAGCGAACCTCATGAGCTTCCGAAGCCGCGACTACCTCGGGGCCGCCCCGAACGTCAACGGGCTCGCCGCCGCCGTGCGTGAACACGTGCGCGAGCACCTGGGGTTCTCGCCCGATGGCGCGATCCGCGTGCTCACAAACCTCCGCTCCTTCGGCTTCGTCTTCAACCCCGTCACGTTCTACTACTGCTTCGACGCCTCGGGCGAGCTGTGCGCGGTCGTCTCGCAGATCACCAACACGCCGTGGGGCGAGCGGCACGTGTACGTCACCGACGCCCGCACCCGCACCGCCACCGGCTACGCCCGCTCCGAGTTCCAGAAGGCCTTCCACGTCTCCCCCTTCATGCCGATGGATCAGCGGTACGACTGGACCTTCGGCACCCCCGGGCCCGCGGTGCTCGTCCACATGCGCAACCTCGACGCCGGCCGCGAGGTCTTCGACGCCACCCTCAGCCTCCGTCATCACCCCCTCACCTCGCGGGTCCTTGCCGGTACACTGATCCGATACCCGGTCTTCTCTCTCCTAGTCCTCGCGGCGATCTACCTGCACGCGGGAATACTCTGGCTGAAACGCGTCCCGCACTACATCCATCCAAGAGCCGCTGGCGAACACAAGGGGCCCCCGAAGGGCCCGCGTGGAGTACCTGATGTCGTCGACCATGTCTCGTGATGCCCTTGCGGTTGCCGCCGCCGAAGAAGCTCTACGCCAGCCCGCCCGAGCTCCCCTTGCCCGCGCAGCAGTTCGGCGTGTGCTCGGTGCGATGCAACTCGGCCGCCTCCGCATGTCCGCCGACGGCCACACCGTCGACTACGGGCACGCCGCCGAGGGCTTCCCGGACGTTCACGTCACGGTCCACGACGAACGCTTCTACTCCTCCGTCGCCTTCGGCGGCAGCGTCGGTGCGGGCGAGTCGTACATGAACGGCTGGTGGTCCACCGACGATCTGCTGGGCGTGATCCGCCTGTTCGTGATCAACGAGGACGCGCTCGCCGGGATCGATTCGGGCTGGGCGAAACTCGCCGCGCCCCTCTACCGCCTCGGCCGGTTCTTCTCGCGCAACACGCGCCGGGGTTCGAAGCGGAACATCGCCGCGCACTACGACCTGAGCAACGACTTTTTCTCCCTGTGGCTGGATCCGTCGATGATGTACTCCGCCGCGATCTTCGAGCGTGAAACGATGACGCTCGAGGAGGCGCAGGCCTCGCGACTCGGTGTGATCTGCGATCGGCTCCGGCTGTCGCGCGAGGATCACCTGCTGGAGATCGGCACGGGCTGGGGGGGCCTCGCGATCACCGCCGCGCGTGACTTCGGGTGCAAGGTGACGACCACGACGATCTCGCGTGAGCAGGCGGCGTATGCCCGGGCGGCCGTCGCGCGGGCGGGCCTGACCGACCGCGTGAGCGTCGTTGAGCACGATTACCGCGAGCTCCCGCGCGTCTACGGCGAGGGCACATTCAGCAAGCTCGTTTCGGTCGAGATGATCGAGGCCGTCGGCGCGGACCACCTCGGCGAGTACGCGTCGATCTGCTCACGCATGCTGCGTCGCGACGGGCTCGCGCTGATCCAGGCGATCCTGATCGGCGACCACCGGTACGCCGACGCGCTGCGGACGCCGGACTTCATCCAGAAGCACATCTTCCCCGGGAGTTTCATCCCCTCGATGGCCGCGATCATGGGGGCGTGCGGGAAGCACACCGACCTCACGCTCGCGGACTTCCAGTCCTTCGGTGACGGGTACGCCCGAACCCTTCGGGAGTGGCGAAGCCGCTTCCACGCCAAGCTCCCGGAGGTGCGTGCGCTCGGCTTCGATGAACGCTTCATCCGCATGTGGGAGTACTACCTGTGCTACTGCGAAGGAGGCTTCGCCGAGCGACGGATCACGGTCGGGCACCTGCTCCTCCGCAAGCCGGGTGAGCGCGGGCCGCTGCCGATCCGAGTTGGGCCCTGATGAACCCCCGCACGATCATCAACTTCGTCGCCTTCCAGGCCGCCTGGTTCGGTTGCGTCTTCGCGACCGCGGCGGGCCGCCCGATCCTCGGCGCGTGCGCCCCGCTCGCCGCCACCGTGGTACACCTCGCGATCTCGCGGGACAGGATCCGCACCGAGCTCCGCACGCTCGGCGCTGCCGCCCTGCTGGGCCTGTTCCTCGACGGAGGCGCGGTGGCCCTCGGTCTGCTGCGACTGCCCGGCGAAGTAGGGACGGCGTCAACGCTCTTCTGGTTCGTTGCGCTGTGGATCGGGTTCGGAACCACCCTCTCCTCGTCGCTCTCGTGGCTCTCGCGAAGCACGTCGCTCGCGTGCGTCTTCGGTGCCGTCGCGGGGCCGCTCTCGTACTACGCGGGCGTGCGGCTGGGCGCACTGGTCGCGGCGGAGTCATGGACCGCGTGGGCGTGGGTGTGCGTCGAGTGGGCCGTTGCCACGCCGCTCCTGCTCAGGCTCGCGAACCCTGCCGTTCAAGCCAAGGGGGCACGATGATCCCGAGCACCGAGTCGGCCCGCATCGCCCGCCACGCCACGTACACCAGCGTCGCCAGGTTCCCCAGCAGCCCCATCGCGAGCAGCCACGGCACGTACCGCAGCGGCCGCCGCTCGCTCACCACGATCCACACGCCGGTGACCACGAAGCCCGCATACAGGTCCACGAGCGTGATCACGCCCCATTTCTCGGCGAACATGGTCTTGAAGATCGTCAGAACGCTCTTCTCCAGAGAGGCGTCGACGATCATCACGATCATCGCGACCGAGGTCAGCGCGGCCAGTAACGCAACGATCCGGGGTGCCTTCATGGTGAGATCTCCTGTTCAACCGTACGGCCCTTCTTCGCGTCCGGTGCCAGCGGGGATTCCAAGGAGCCTCGCATGATGCTCGCATTCTCCGCCCACCAGTGGACACTCATCGCGGGGGCCACCGGCCTCTGCACCCTCACGATGCTCGTCCTTTGGGCGTGGGCGACCCGTCACAAGGACGCGAGCTGCGTCGACGTCGCGTGGGCCGGCCTGCTCGGTGTGCTCGCGATCGGTTACGCGGCATTCGCCGAAGGGGACCCGCACAGACGCATCCTCATCGGCGCGATGGGCGGCCTCTGGGGCCTGCGTCTCGCCTTCCACCTCTTCCGCGACCGCATCTGGAAGGCCAAAGAAGAAGACGGGCGATACCAGCAGCTCCGCGCGGAGTGGGGCAAGCAAGCAACCCCGAAGTTCTTCATCTTCTTCCAGGCGCAGGGCCTGCTCGACGTTCTGCTCGCGATCCCGTTCCTCGTTGCCGCGAGTCGCCTGGGCCCGCTGGGCCTGACCGACTACCTCGGCGGCGCGCTGTGGGTGACAGGGTGGGTCGGAGAGTCGATCGCCGATGCGCAGCTCGCGAGATGGCGTCGCGACCCCGCGAACAAGGGACGGACCTGCCGTGCGGGGCTGTGGAACTACAGCCGCCATCCGAACTACTTCTTCGAGTGGCTGATGTGGTGCTCGTACGCGGTGGTGGCGTCGGGGCCCGCGGTGTCGTGGGCGTGGACGACGTGGCTCGCGCCGGCCGTGATGCTCCTGCTGATCCTGAAGGTCACCGGCGTACCGCCCACGGAGGCCCGCGCGCTGCGTTCGCGTGGCGAGGACTACCGGCGCTACCAGCGGACGACGAGCGTGTTCGTGCCGTGGTTCCCCAAGCGAGAGGAAATCGCCCCGTGAAAGCCGCGATCGCGTTGATGGAACGAGGCCTGCTCCCGCGGAGCCTGGTGCGGATCGGAGTGCGTCGGCTGCTCGCGGCACGACTCCGCGACGAGCGCAGGGGTGGCCTGCACGCCGAGGACGAACGCCGCCGGGCCTTCATCCGCGAGATGGACGCGTCGCCCCTTGCGATCCACACCGCGGACGCGAACCAGCAGCACTACGAGGTGCCCACCGAGTTCTTCCGACTCTGCCTCGGGCCCCGCTTCAAGTACAGCGGTGCGTACTGGCCCGATGGAGTCCGCACGCTCGGCGAGGCCGAGGAGGCCATGCTGGAGCTCTACGCGCAGCGGGCCGAACTCAAGGACGGCCAGGACGTGCTCGAACTCGGCTGCGGCTGGGGCTCGTTCTCGCTCTGGGCCGCCGCGAAGTACCCGAACTCTCGCTTCACGGCGGTTTCCAACTCCCGCACGCAGCGCGAGTACATCGAGGAACAGGCAAGGTCGCGCGGGATCGGGAATCTCCGGATCATCACGCAGGACATGAACTCGTTCGCCCCCGGCGCCGAGTTCGACCGCGTCTTCTCCGTCGAGATGTTCGAGCACATGCGCAACTGGCGGCTGCTCTTCTCCCGGATCGCCTCCTGGCTTCGCCCGGACGGCACGCTCTTCTTCCACATCTTCACGCACCGCACGCTCACGTATCCCTTCATCGCGCAGAACGACGACGACTGGATGGCGCGGCACTTCTTCACCGGCGGCATGATGCCCGCAGACGATCTGCCCCTGCACTTCCAGGACCACCTCACGCTCGAGGACCGCTGGCGGGTCGACGGCCGCCACTACGGCAAGACCGCCCGCGCCTGGCTCGACAACATGGACGCCAACCGCGAGAAGATCATGCCCCTGCTCGCGTCAACCTACGGCACCGAGGCCGCCACGATGTGGCGCGTGCGATGGGAAGTCTTCTTCATCGCCTGCGAGGAACTCTGGAACTACAACGACGGCGGCGAATGGCTCGTCTCGCACTACCGCTTCCGCAAGCGGTGATCAGAGCGACCGAAGCGCCATCCCGTACAACTCGCCCGCCGCCGCCCAATCCACCACGTTCATCACCGCGCCGAGGTAGTCCCCGCGACGGTTCTGGTAGTTCAGGTAGTACGCGTGCTCCCACACGTCGATCCCGAGCACCGGGCGGGCCCACGTCGGCAGCATGTCCTGCTGCTTCTCCTGCTGCAGGATGATCAGCCGCTTCGAGAACGGATCCAGCGCCAACCACCCCCAGCCGCCGCCCTCCACCTGGAGGCACGCGGTCTTGTAGTGCGCCGAGAACTTCTCGAACGAGCCGAAGTCGCGATCGATGGCCGCGGCAAGCTCGCCCTTGGGCCCGCCGCCGCCGCCCTGTGCGGGAGGCGCGAGCAGGTTCCAGAAGAGCGTGTGGTTGATGTGCCCGGAGAGGTGGAAGGACAGCTCACGCGACCAGTGCTTCACGAGGTTCACGTCGCCGCCGCCCTCGCGGATGTTGCGGAGCTCGGCGAGCGCCTTGTTCGCGCCGTCGACGTACGCCTGGTGGTGCTTGCCGTGGTGGATCTCCATCGTCTTCGCATCGATGTGAGGCTCCAGCGCGTTCTTCTCGAACGGCAGCTTCGGGAGGATGAACTTGCCTGCTGCTTCGTCCCACCCCGCGAGATCGAGCCCCTGGGGACGCGGTGCGGCGGCGAAAGCACCTCCGGCACCTCCGGCAAGGACAGCGAGCGCGCCAAGGGTCTGGCGACGGGTCAATGCAGTGTTCACGTGTGGACTCCCTTGTTCAGCTCTGACGGCCTTCGATCGCGGACACGATGCATCCCAGCGCGAGGATGAGGAGGTCGTCGACCGCATCGTCGGGGTCGGGGAAGGCGATGCCGAGCTTGTAGATGAAGGGGTTGAACCGCTGGCGCATGTGGCCCATCTGCTGGCCGGTCGGCGAGCTGATGAGGAACGACTGCGGGAAGAAGATCGCCAGGTCGTTCACCCAGCGGCGGATGAACGCCTTGAACGCGGACTCCTCCTTGAGCGTTGCGATCTGCTGCCCCTGCGGGTTGAACACCGCCCATTCGTCGCGGAGGAACGTGCTCTTCATGCCCGCACGCTTGAACGACCCGATCACGTTCCCTTCGCCCGCCGTAACGGTGTACGTCGCGCTCCAGTCGATGATCTGGTTGGTCGAGATGCGAAGGAGCTCCTTCTGGAGCGTGTCGTCCGTGTAGATCCGCAGATCCTCGCGGAGCTTGAACGCCTTCTGCTTGCAGTACGCGACCAGCGACCCCTTGTCGTCGTACACGTGGAATCCCGCCCCGAACAACTTGAAGAACTTTCGGCGGATCAGGAACTTCTCACCAGGTCCAGCGGCGTTCGACATTCGTGTGCTCCTCGAGTGCCGCCAATGGTACACGACTCTCCGGCTCGGTGCGTCGCCGATCCTACCCGTGGACCCCCACCCGCCACCGCACGAACTCGATCACCCGCGACCGGCCGACCACCTGCCGCACCGTCTTCGAGGGGTCCAGGGCGAACGGCTGGTCCAGCAGCGAGACCCCGCTCGCGAACGTCTCCAACGCCCGTTCCACCAGCGCCCGCGTCTGCTCCGCCGACAGCCCCGCATTGATCGCCAGCGAGGCCTGGGCCCGTCGCTCGCCCTCCAGCAGCCCGCGAGGGAGCGGCTCGTCGTCGATCCGGAGCGGTGGGGGAGTCGCCGCGGTGATGTGCATGCACAGGTTGTGCATGGTCTGCGCATCGAGCGCCCCACGGGCGTGCAGCAGCGTCGCCGTTTTCCCGTCGTGGTGCACGTACTGCCCGAAGCGGTCGGCCTTCTCCGTCGCCACCAGCCGAATCCCACGCACGAACGCCACCGGCTCGTGCAACTCCCCCGCCACCCGCTTCAGACTCGCGTCAAACTCCGGCGCGATCTCCACCGGCCCCGCGTCACCGTCCGCGCACTCGCGGGCGATGTGCTCCGCGGCATGCTTCAGCAGCGCAAACCGCTCGTCGGTCGCGGAGTAGTGCGTCGGCGTCCGCAACTCCACCAGGACCGCCGCGCGTGCCGCGATGAAGGCGCCGATGAGGCCGGGGGTGCGTTTCGGGGGGGAGTTGGCGGTGTGATCGCTCATCGATGGGGGGACGGTACGTCGGTTCTTTCACGAAAAACAAACACGCCCGGTCTCCCGGGCGTGGCGTGTAGTGATGTCTGCACGGGCGATCAGGCTCTTAGGCCTGCTCGCCGACCTGCCAGCGGAGGAAGGCGATGATGCGGGCCTTGGGCCCGACGATCTCCTTGATCTTCTTGGTGGGGTCCATGACGAAGGGCTGCTCCATCAGGGCGATTTCCTCGAAGAACTTCCGCATGCCGCCCTCGACCATCTTCTCGGCGATTTCCTTCGGCTTGCCGGACTCCATGGCCTGGTCGATGCGGAACTTCCGCTCCTTCTCGACCACGTTCGCCGGGACGTCCTCGGCGCTCACGCCCTGGGGGCGCGGCACCGCGGCGGTGATGTGCATGCAGATCTGACGGAGGGTCTCGTCGCTGATCGAACCCTCGGCCTGCACGAGCACGGCGGTCTTGCCGTCGTGGTGAACGTAGTGGCCGAACGCGCCCGAGCCGGGGTCCTGGACCAGCTTGTGCCCGCGGGCGAAGCTGGCGTTCTCGCCGGTCGTGATGCGGAGCTCGTCGATGATCGAGTTGATCCCGGGGGTCGCAGCGACGGCGCCGCTATTGGCCTCGAGGGTCATGTCCGCGGCCTTCTGAGCTGCGGCCACGAACTTCTCGTTCTTCGCGGTGAAGTCGGTCTCGGTGCGGAGCTCGACGATCGCCGCGGCCTCGCGGGAGCGGGAGATGGCAACGCGACCCTCGCCGGCGGCGCGGTCGACCTTGGTCTCCATCTTGCCCTTGAGCTCCTTGCGGAGGAGTTCTTCGGCCTTGTCGAAATCGCCGCCGGACTCCGCGAGGGCCTTCTTGCAGGCCATCATGGGGAGACCCGTGCGGTCACGGAGCTTCATCACGTCTTTTGCGTTCAGTTCTGCCATTGGTACCGTCTCCGATCTCCGAACCGGAAGGCCGGTTCGGGCTTGGTGTTTCCTTGTTCTGTCGGCCGGGCTGCCGGCTTAGTTGGTCGACGCCGGGACCGCGGAGTCCTCGCCGGTGGCGCGGTACTGGGCGCGGCCCGAACGACGGGGCTTCTCGCCACCCGACGCGCCCGCGTCAGCGGCCGGTTCGGCGGCGTTGGCGAGCTGACGGGCCTGACGGCCTTCCGCGATCGCGAGGCAGAGCTCGCGGATCACGACGTCGATCGAACGCATCGAGTCGTCGTTGCCCGGGATCGCGATGTCCGCGAGGTCCGGGTCACCGTCGGTGTCGATCAGGCAGATCGTCGGGATGCCC
>JBIKMF010000378.1:0-4096 GCA_044359425.1 Phycisphaerales bacterium | reverse complement strand
ACGTCCCCTCCGCCGCCATCTCCGGCTCCTACACCCCCCCCAACGACAACTGCGCCAACGCCACCACCCTTCAGGAAGGCGTGACCTACTTCAACAGCACCAACGCCTCCACCGACGGCCCCGATGAGCCCGGCAACTGCACCAACCTCGGCTACTCCCAGATCGGTAACGACATCTGGTTCAAGTGGACCGCCCCCTCCAACGGCGATATCACCGTCGACACCTGCGGCTCCTCCTTCAACACCAAGATCGCCGTCTACGCCGGTTGCCCCTCCGCCCCCAACTCCGCCATCACCTGCAACGATGACGGCAGCGGTTGCTCCCTCGGCCTTCAGACCAGCGACCTCACCTTCACCGGCGTCGCCGGCACCACCTACCTCATCCGCGTCGGTGGCTTCAACGGCGCCACCGGCGCCGGCCAGATCCGCCTCACGCCCCCCACCTTCACCCCGCCCCCGCCCCCCCAGCCCCCCGCCAACGACGTCTGCGCCACCGGCGCTCGCTGGATCGCCGACGGCCAGACCCTCACCGGCAACACCGCCCTCGCCACCAACGACGGCACCGCCTCCTGCGGCAACTCCGCCACCTCCCGCGACGTCTGGTTCCGGTACCGCCCCCTCACCGGCGGCACCGTCGTCATCACCTCCTGCGGCAGCACCTTCAACACCGTGATCTCCACCCGCGTCGGCGCCTGCAACGGCGCGCAGAACACCTGCAACGACAACACCAACACCTGCACCACCAACGCCAACGCCTCCCGCGTCCAGTTCGTCGCCGCCGCCGGCCAGCTCTACTACATCCGCCTCGCCGGCTTCAACGGCGCCACCGGTGAATACGCCATCAACATCACCGGCGGCGGTGGTCAGGCCCCCGCGGCCAACGACAACTGCTCCGCCCGCGCCGCCCTCCCCCTCGGCGCAACCCCCTTCTCCACCATCGACACCAACACCGACGGCCCCGTCCACAACGCCTGCAACTTCGCCGGCGACAACCAGATCAGCAACGACATCTGGTACACCTTCACCGCCCCCGCCACCGGCACCCTCTCCATCAACGCCTGCGGCGCCGACTTCAACACCAAGATGGCCGTCTACAACGCCTCCGGTTGCACCAACTACGAGTCCCGCCTCCTCGCCTGCAACGACACCGGCTCCTGCGGCGACGACGCCTCCGTCTCCCTCCAGGTCACCCAGGGCGTCAACTACACCGTCCGCGTCGGCGGCGCCAACGGCTCCTCCGGCGCCGGCGTCCTCAACGTCGCGGTGAACGTTCCCCCCACCTGCTCCTGGCAGAACGACGGCTGCTTCGCCGACTTCAACAACGACGGCGGCATCGACGGTGACGACGTCATCGGCTTCTTCGCCGCCTGGGACGCCAACAACGCCTGCGGCGACGTGAACGCCGACTCCGGCACCGACGGCGACGACGTCATCGCCTTCTTCGGCTCCTGGGACGCCAGCGGCGCCGGCACCCCCGGCTGCTAATCGTCCCACCCACCGCTCCCCCTCAACCCCCGCCCTCCGGCGGGGGTTTTTCATTCCCCGCTACCATCCCCACCCATGCACCCCCAACGCCTCATCGCCTCCCTCGGCGCCTCCATCAGCCGCGCGTTCCGCGCACTCGCCCCCGACCCCTTCGTGATCTCCGTCCTCCTCCTCCTCGCCACCTGCCTCCTCGCACTCCTCTTCGGTGACTTCGGCAAAGCCGAAGGCGGGATCGACCTCCTCACCAAGTGCTCCCGACTCGCCGACTCCTTCCGCGACACCGGCACCAACTCCCACATCTGGTCCCTCCTCGCCTTCTCCATGCAGATGTGCCTCGTCCTCGTCAGCGGCCACATCCTCGCCTCCGCACCCCCCGTCCGTCGCCTCCTCGCCTCCCTCGCCAACCTCCCCTCCTCAGGACACGCCGCCGCCGCCACCGTCGGTTTCGTCGCCTGCCTCACCGGTGTCGTCAACTGGGGCCTCGGCCTCATCGTCGGCGCTGTCCTCGCCCGCGAAATCGGCCAAAGCCTCGCCCGCCGCAACATCCCCCACCACTACCCCATCATCGCCGCCGCCGGCTACTTCGGCCTCATGGTCTGGCACGGCGGACTCTCCGGCTCCGCTCCCCTCACCATGACCTCCCTCGACGGTGCCCGCCGAACACTCCCGCCCGACCTCGTCCAATCCCTCGTCGCGGCAGGCTTCTCCGACGGCGTCCCCCTCACCCACACCCTCCTCTCCACCTCCAACCTCATCATCACCCCCGGCCTCGTCCTCCTCGTCCCCGCCGCCCTCTGGCTCCTCACCCCTCGCCCCCCCGCACCCCTCGAACCCGCGCCCGCACTCCCCACCCCCGCCCCTCCTCTCGACCCGCCCTCCTCCTCACTCCCCGACACCCTCGAACGCGCACCCTGGATCTCGTGGACCCTCGCCATCGCCCTCGCCGCCGGCACCGCCCGCTTCCTCCAAGCCTCCTCCCTCTCCAAACTCGGCATCAACGAGATCACCGGCGCCATGCTCGCCCTCGGCCTCGTCCTCCACGCCTCCCCTCGCCGCTTCCTCCGCGCAGCAGACGAAGCCGCCTCCGCCTGCAGCGGCATCATCATCCAGTTCCCCATCTACGCCGCCATCATCGCCGTCATGGTCAACGCCGGACTCATCCAAGTCCTCGCCGACCTCGCCACCGACGTCAACCCCCGCCTCCTCCCCCTCACCACCTTCATCGCGGCATGCATCATCAACCTCTTCGTCCCCTCCGGCGGCGGCCAGTGGGCCGTCCAAGGCCCAATCTCCCTCCAAGCCGCGCTCAACGCCGGCGTCCACCCGGGCAAGATCATCATGGCCGTGGCCTACGGCGACCAACTGACCAACATGCTCCAACCCTTCTGGGCCCTCCCCCTCCTCGCGATCACCAACGCCAAAGCCCGCGACATCGTCGGCTACACGGCCCTCGTCATGCTGGCCGGGGGCGCATGGATCGCCACCATCCTCATCCTCCTCTAACTCCCCTCCCCCCAAAAACGCCACAACACGCCACAAGACGCGAACCACGTCGCGTCCAGTCACGCCCCGTCACCCCGGGGCACACACTCGATTTCATGCGGGAAAACTGGGGATCTAGGATTTGAACCTAGAACCGAGTTTCACGAAAGGCCTATTTTCGTAGGCATTTCGCGCGTCCCAACGAACCCACGTGCCGATAGCGTGACGGGCTTGGGGCAGGGGAGGGGGCGAGGCGGCCGCTCCTCGGGAAACTCTATGTGCATGCACAGCCTCATCGCTTCCAGGAGATGAGCCTCGGTGGTCGGTAGAACACCTAACCGGCGTCCCCTACAAACGCCGCCCACGCGTTCACGGGTACTCATCCGCGGGAACAAATCCATCGCAGCCGTCGTGTTCGAACCGAACGCGCCCGTCAAATGGCTCCGCCGGGTTCGAGCACACGCCAAAGTCATGGCCCATCGGTCCGGCAAGCGGCATGTAATACCTGCAGAACAAACACTGTTCCTCCATCCACTTGTCTGGATATCCTGGTAAGTTTTGATCACGATTGAGTTGGGTCGTCCAGCGAAGGTGGCACTTCGTCCGATGATCATCGGGGTCAAACTGAGTCACTTCCGGCTCCTTTCCTGAACCTGCCGGACTATCGAGTCCGGCGAGGTTGCCTTGCCGTCGATTGGGATCGCTCGGGATTCTCAATCTGGCGGAACTTGTACTTGTCTACTCGTACAGTCTTGCCGCCATCAGCATATCCGCTACCACCTTCCAATCGGGCAGTTTCGGTGCGGGCTTGCCTTGGTTGATGTAGTAACCATCCATGTCCGCAACCCACGCACCGAGTGCTTCGAGGTAGCGTTCCAAGCTGGCGTTCTCCCACGATGCGCGATTGTCGCGAAGGTCATTGCTCAGAGCCCTTACAAACGCCACGAAGTCCTCGCGCGACTTTATCGCGTTGTTTAGTTCAGCAAGAGTCATAGTTCATTTTCCTCTCACGCGAATAGAAGTACCGCCATTCTTCGTCGTGAATTTCCACGCTTCTGCTACCACTTCCTCTGGGGTCGCCATCCGGTAGGGAATCGGAATTCTCGCTTGCCGGAAGGCCCACAACCGGC
>JBIKMF010000377.1:0-4100 GCA_044359425.1 Phycisphaerales bacterium | reverse complement strand
GAGCAGGAAGCCCGGTCCATCGCGGCGAAGGAGGCCGAACTGACATCCGCGGTGCGTGGGTACATGATCGAAGGACTGCTGATGTCCGCCGCACCGGAGCGGATGGGGTACGACGTGAAGATGCTCGACGTGCTCGAGCACGCGGCGGACGGGCTGCACGAGCGGTTCGCCGATCACCCCGAGATCGAGGCCGAGGTGCGAGCGGACCTCTCGGAGGTGTACGTGAAGCTCGGTCGGTACCCGGAAAGCCTGACGCACGCCGAAGAGGCGTCGAAGCTGTTCCACGGCTCGCTCGGCGCCGATCACTTCAAGGCGGTTGATGCCGAGTTTCGTGTGGCGGATCGCGCCGGGCTGATGCAGCAGACGCAGATGTCGCTCGACATCGCCACCGCGGCGTTCGATCGCGCCCGAGTCACGTTCGCCGCGAAACCCAACTTGATGCTCAACGCGATCAGCACCTACGGCGCAGCGTTGAGCCGCGCCGGGCGTCAGGACGAAGCCCTCGCAATCCTCCGAGAGGGACTGACGCTGGCGGACACGCTCCCGAGCGACAATCGCGCCGCTCAGGTTTCCGTGGTGAGCATCCTCAGTTGGCTCAGCGCGGCGGAGCGTGCCAAGGGGAACACCAAGGAACTGCTGCCACTCGCGAGGCAGATCGCGGAACGGACGGAGAAGCTTTGCGGGCCGTCGCATTTGGACTCGCTCGCCGCGAAGAGCAACCTCGTGAACGAACTCACCCAGGCGAAGCGGATCGACGAGGCCGCGGAACTCGGCTCGACGCTCCCCGCGCTCGCGGAGAAGCTGCTCGCTCCCGGGCACCCGGGCCGTGCGTACTGCGCGGCGAGCGCCTCGGCCGCGCTCCGTGCCGCCGGTCGATTCGAGGAATCCGAGCGATTCGCGCTGCAGGCGTACGACGCCATGGTCGCGGCGTTCGACGAGTACAACTGGGCAACCGATTCGATGATCGTCCTCGTGCGCAACCTGTACGCGGAGTGGCCCGGCCACACGGATCAACTGCGCGACTGGACGCTGCGCCACGCGCGCTTGCATCTGATGACGGCATCGGCCGACCAACTCGGCGGGACGATCAAGTCTCTCGGGCGGATCTGCGGTCAGTTCGCGAGGCCGGGGTTCACTGTCAAACCTGCGCAGTTGCTCAAGCTTGTGTGGGACGACCGCGACCAGCTCGCCCCGCCCGGACACCCACGCCGCGCGGTCTTCCTCGCGGCGGTTGCAACGATCAGCGAACGGCTCGGTTCGACCGAGTACGTTCCCCAAGCGATCTCGCTCGCGCGAGAAGCCCTCCCAAGTTCGGACAACCCCACCGCAGCTCAGACCCTCATCGATGCGGCGAACACCCCCCCCACTTCCCCCTAGACTCTCTCCGTGTACTGCCAGTCGTGCCGCCACAACCTGAGTGGGCTCGCGACCGAGAGTTGCCCGGAGTGTGCGCGCCCGTTCGATCCCGCGGATTCGACGACGTTCGATGTTCGCGGTCGTCCTTCGCGTTCGAGGCATCTGCTCGCCCTCGCCATCGGCGTCGGAGGCGCCGCCGCCGTGGGCACTGCTTCTGCCTTCGGATTCCACCTCGCATCGAATGCAAACGACGCAAACTCGCCGCAGGACGCCCTCCACACGTTCCTCTGGATTGGGTTCGCCGGGTCCTTCGCGACCGCCCTCATCGCCGCGCTAAGCCGATCATGGCTGGCGTGGATCCCCCTCGTCGCGATGGGCATCGTGTGCTTCTGGGCAAGCCTCGTGCTCGGCGCCGACCGGTACTACCGAGTCTGGCAGTCAATTCCGAACCCGACCGTCGAGGCGTACGCGGATTCCGACCCTTTGTTCATTCTCGTGCTCGGCTGGATCCCCGCCATGATTGTCGAGTTGGTGCTCTTCGGCACGTGCTTGCTCTGGTGCCGCGTGATCTTCTGGATGCGGCAGAAACCCCCACCCGCGTAGCCCCCACCCCGGCTGCACAACCCCGACACCCACATCCAACGCCCCATCAATGCTCGCGCGCAACCACCGCGTCCGCCATCGCCATCAGCATCGACCTCGCTTCGCTCGCCGGCAAAAGCCCCGCCGCGGCCTTCGCTTCGTCCACCAGCCGCTGCGCTGTCGCCCTCGCATACGCCACCGAGCCAGTGGCGTCCATCGCCTCCCGCACCAGTCTCGCGGCAGACGCGTCGATCGACGTCGCCTCCAGCAGCATCAGCGTTCGCCCTCGCACCGCCTGCGACGCGTGCGCAAGGTGATGGATCAGCGGCAAGGTCGCCTTGCCCTTCTCCAAATCCTTCCCCACCGACTTCCCCACCGTCGCCACCGACCCCGTCAGATCCAGCACATCGTCCTGAATCTGGAACGCCACGCCCACCCTCCGACCATAAACCCCGCACGCCGCAACCCACTCCTCACGACCACCGGACGCCGCGGCACCCAGTTCGCACGCGCACGCGATCAGCTCCGCCGTCTTGCGCTCGACGATCTCGTAGTAGGTCGGTTCGTCGAGCGAGTAGTCCTCTCGGTGGTGAAGCTGCAGAAGCTCACCGGCGCACAGCACGGCACTCGCCCGGCCCACCGCCTGGCTGTACCGCTGCGAACCGAGCGTCGAACACAGATGAAATGCGTTCGAGATGAGCAGGTCCCCGAGCATCACCGCGGTTTCGTTGCCGTAAAGGCGATTCACCGTCGTCGCCCGACGTCGAACGTCCGCCTCATCAAGCACGTCATCGTGCACCAGCGTGGCCATGTGCACCATCTCGATCACGGCACCCAAAACGTCGTGGGTCTCTCCCACCAGGCGTTCCACGGGCTCGCTCCCCGCGCGAGGATCCGCCGCCGCGCCGCATACGAAGACCAGCGATGGTCGCAGCATCTTGCCCCGGTACCCCTCGACGTGGCGGCAGAGTTGCTCCACCGGCGGCAGATCGGTCGCCAACGCGCGATCAAACCGCGCGACCACTCGGGCAAGCCCCGCGGCAATCATCTCCGCGACGGGCACCAGTTCCGGAGGAATGTCGAGAACACCCTTCACGCGGGATCCTAGGTCGTTACCGCTCGGCCGACATGTACACGATGAAGGAGGGGCCATCCTCGCCCTTCAGACGGGGCGTGAAGACGCCGTTTCCACCCCCCTTGTCGTCGTCGCCCTCCCAGTACACCGTCACGTTCTTGAACCCCGCCTCCCGCAGCAGTTCCTGGATCTCCGGCAGTGTCCACATCCGCCACTCGTACGTGAACGCCTTCCTGATCTTCGAGCCGTTCTTGAACTCGAAGTGAATGTGGCACGTCATGTCGTGGGTGATCGGGTCAAAGTAGGCCTGATCCCAAACGTACGTGAACCCACCCTTGATCCGACGCCGCTCCGTCTGGGTCTTCATCGATTCCCAGCCGCCAAACGCATCCAGGAAGTACACGCCGTCCTTCGCGAGACTCGCGTGCACCGTCTTGAAGTACTTCAACAGCAGGTCACGCGACTTGAAGACCCAGTACGAGAAGTTCATGGACGCCACGATGTCGAAACCCGTGGACTTTGCCCCCGGACTCAGGACGTTCTTCTCCTCCAGCCGAATCCGTGACTTCTGATCCTCGTCCAGCTTCGCGATGTTGTGCTCCGTCCCCCACCGCAGAATCGCGGGATCCAGGTCCAGCCCCACGGCCGTGTTGGTCCGCCGACGACGAACCCACTCGCACGCCGTCGCCGCGGACGCACAGAAGTCCTCCCGCATCGACAAGGCTCGCCGCCCCCGGATCTTCAGGAACCGGCGTTCGAGAAAGTCCACCTCCGCCTCCGGGCACTGCACGGCGGCCTCGTAGAGAATCTTGGGGTCGGCGGTACGGGCGGTCAGAGCCCGACGGGGCTTCTTGCGGGGGGCACTTTTCGACACTGCGTGTAACTCCTCAAACCGTTCAGCCACAAGGTCCTGAACTTCGCTCACACTCGGGCGGACTGTGGCCGATAGTCCGACTGGCGAATCCGTTCCTATACTCGCCTCCCTAGGGGGGCGTCCGGGATAGTCCGAGAAGAACCCCACACAGATCTTTCGGAGCGAGTCATGCGTCTCACGATGGTTGGCACAGGATACGTTGGTTTGGTCACC
>JBIKMF010000376.1:0-4104 GCA_044359425.1 Phycisphaerales bacterium | reverse complement strand
AACGCAATCACGTCATCCCCGTCGATCCCGCCGTCCTGGTTCCAGTCCGCCAGACACCCAGGCTCGTACGTAATCGTCAGCAACGGCCGCGTCGACTCGTTCGTATTCTCGCGCGACGCCACCCGCTTCGCCGTGATCCCGTTCACCTCGTCGCCAATCGCCAGAATCCCGAAGTTCGCCTCCGGGTGCAGCAGCATGTCCTCCACCGCCGCACGCAGCGCCTCCGTCGAGAACGTGTACGCACCCACGCCGCCCATGCTCTTGGTCGCCAACACCGCCGGCTCGTAGTCCCCACCCAGGTTCGTCCACGCCACAGTCGGATAGAACCGGTACGCCCACGTCGCATCCCCGGTCTGCGCCGCCGCCCCAGCCGCACCACCGCCCGCGCCCACCGTCGTTCCCTCACCCCAATCCGCCGACAACCGATGCAGCACCGTGTCCGCGGCACCCGCATTCGTCTGGTTCACGTTCAGCCGAAGTTCAACCGCCGTAATCGTCGCCCCCGCCGGAACCGCCCCCGCCACATCAAACACCATCATCGCCCGCCGCAACCGCCCCGACCCCGTCCGCCCCACAAACAACTGCCCCCCACCCCCGCTCAGCTGCGACTCCGCCACATCCGGCTCAAACAGCGTCGCATCCTTCGACGGATACAGGGACACCTGCTCCTGCGCAGCCGCGACCGCCGCGCTCGCCACCACCACGCCCATCGCCGCCATCACACACATCGAACGCATCGCTGGATCTCCCTGTCGTTCCGCCGTTCTCGACTCCACGAGCGCGCACCGCCGCCCGCACATATTGATACCCCACGAATCTCCTTCGTGCACCACTTCCTTGCAGATTTGCCCTTCCGTCCGAGAAATCAGCGATTCCCCGCCCCCCCAGCCGCCCCGGCCTTCGCCTCGATCTCCGCCGCCCGCCCCTCCAGCTCCGTCGCCTCCGCGTCCCACTCCGCCTTCCCCATCGTCTGCGCCCCCGACCGCAACAGCCCCGCAAAGCTCCTCAGCAACTCCGCATTCTCCGGCTCGAGCTCCTTCGCACGCCTCATCGCCCCAACCGCCTCCTCGATCTGCCGCATCGCGTACCTCAACTGCGCCTCCCCCACCAGCAGCGACACGTACTTCGGATAATGCCCCTGCCCCACCTGCAGCGCCCGCAACCCATCCGGCACTCGCCCCGCCGTCGCCAAAATCCCCGCCGCCTCCACATACATCTGCGCCGGCGCCACCTGCTCCTCGTCGTCCACGACCGCCAGAGCCAACGCCACCGCCTCCTCCGTCTTCCCTCCCTCCATCAACTTCACCGCCAACGCAAACCGCATCCGGTACATCCTCGGGTGCTCCGCGATGATCTCCCTCGCCGCCGCGTGAATCTCGTCCGGCCCCTTCCCCTGCAACGCCATCACCAGCGTCATGCTCATCGCCAGATCCTCGCTCGCCTGCGGATACTCCATCGCCTTCCGCATCCACTCCTCGGCCTTCGCCAGGTCCTTCTTCACCACATAAAACCACGCCATCCGCGCCGGCGTCTCCGCCGGGTGCTTCCACCCAAACCCCCCATCCGCAAACGCCCCCGCCCTCGTGTACGCCGCGATCGCCGCATCCGCATGCTCCACATACTTCGGCAGCGGCTGATACTCGGGCACCAGCACCAGGTTCTCCGGCACCACGATCTTCGTGTCGTGGTACTCCCCGATCATCATGTTCACGTCCCGCACCGCGCCCCACACCCCAAACCCCGCGTACATCGCCGTCAACACCACGAACGCAACCCCCGTCCCCGTCAGCTTCCCCCTCGACCGCAACTGGAACGAGTGCACCCGCACGTTCTGCACCGTCAACACCTGCACGAGCTTCCACAGCATGAACACCGCCGCCATCGCCATCCCGATCGCCATCAGCATCGCGATGTGATCGAACATCCCCCGGAACCCGCTGAACAACACCCACCCCACCGCCAACACGCACAACTCCCCCCCCACCGTCAAGTCGTACTCCGGCCGCTTCGCCGGCACCGCCGCCTTGTTCTTCGCAAACATCGACGGCAGCCCATACGTGTACTTCAACGCCCCATTCGGACACACGCTCACGCAGTCAAAGCACTTCATGCACCCCGGGTCCACCACCCGCCCGTACTCCTTCACCTCCTGATGCACCCGCACGTTCGAATCACACGCCGCCGTGCAATGCCCGCACCCGTTGCACGCATCCGTCACCTCGATCCGCGCCAACGCCACCTTGTCCAGCGGCGCAAAGAACCCCCCGTACGGACACCCATACGTGCAAAACGCCTTCGACCCCAGCAAGTACACCACCACAAACCCCACCACCAGCAAAAACGGTGGCGCCATGTACCACGGCCCAAACGTCGCCCAGAAATCATCCGTCATGAACTCCGCATGAAACGTCGGTCGCGGCGGCGGTGCCGACATCCAAAACGGCGGATCGATCTTCCCCCACCTCATCAACGGCAACAACGCCTCTCGCTTGAACGTCGGCCACACAAACATGTACAACGCCACCACCGTCGGCACAAACACCAACAACCTCGTCCGCCACGGCTTCGGCCTCACCCCCATCCTCGTCATCAGCGCCGTACACGCGTCCTGCAACGCCACAACGTGGCACCCCCACCCGCAGAACACCCGACCAAAGATGAACGTCGCCAGCAACGCCAGACAAAAGAACACGAACCCCGCGTTGATCTTCCCCGCCTCAATCGTGTACATCGACTCGCTCGGCTCCACCGGCGTCAATGTCGTCCCCGCCACCTTCCAGTGCACAATGTGCGCAATCATCAGCACGTGCACACCCACCAACACCCCAAACCGCCATCGCGACGCCCGCGACTTCTTCAGCTTCTTCTCCCCTCCCGACGGCAACACCGTCAGCGGCACCGTTACCCCGCCACCGCCCCCAGGCGTGCACCCGTTCTTCGCGTCGCGGCCCGTTTTCATGCCAAACCGTAGCCCCACACGCCCCGCCCCGCCCGCTACCATCCACCCATGCCACTCACCCGCGAACAAGTCACCCAGCGTGCCGCGAAGGAACTCCGAGACGGTTTCATCGTCAACCTCGGCATCGGAATGCCCACCCTCGTCGCCAACTACGTCCCCGACGGAATGGACGTCTGGCTCCAGAGTGAAAACGGCCTCCTCGGCATCGGCCCCTTCCCCACCGACGACGCCGTCGACCCCGACCTCATCAACGCCGGCAAACAAACCGTCACCGCCCGCAAAGGTGCCTCCTTCTTCTCTTCCGCCGACTCCTTCGCCATGATCCGCGGCGGCCACGTCGACCTCTGCATCCTCGGCGCCATGCAGATCTCCCAGGAAGGTGACATCGCCAACTGGATGATCCCCGGCAAAATGGTCAAAGGCATGGGCGGCGCCATGGACCTCGTCGCCGGTGTCAAAAAGGTCATCGTCACCATGGAGCACACCGCAAAGGGCGCCGCCAAAATCGTCAAGCAGTGCTCCCTGCCCCTCACCGGCCAACGCGTCGTCGACATGGTCATCACCGAACTCTGCGTCCTCGTCATGGACCCCGCCAAACGCCGCTTCACCCTCACCGAGCTCGCCCCCGGCGTCTCCGCCGACGACGTCGTCCGCCAAACCGAAGCCGAAATCCTCATCGCCCCCACCCTCAAAACCATCGCCGTCTAACCCCCTCTTCACTTTGCCACTCAGTCACTTTGCCACTTTGCCACTCCGCCACTTCCCCATGAACCCCCTCCTCCTCATCATCCGCGACGGCTGGGGCCTCAACCCCAACCCCTCCCACGACTCCTTCAACGCCGTCAAGCTCGCCAAGACGCCCGTCGCCGACCGCCTCATGCGCGACTACCCCTGGACCCTCATCAAAACCAGCGGCGAAGACGTCGGCCTCCCCACCGGCACCATGGGCAACAGCGAAGTCGGCCACCAGAACATCGGCGCCGGCCGCGTCGTCCCCCAAGAATCACTCGTCATGACCAAGGCCTGTGAATCAGGCCTCCACACCAACGCCGCAATCGCCGGCGCCATCAACCACGCCAAGTCCACCGGCCACGCCCTCCACCTCATGGGCATCAACTCCGACGCCGGCGTCCACGGCCTCCTCG
>JBIKMF010000375.1:0-4112 GCA_044359425.1 Phycisphaerales bacterium | reverse complement strand
CACAGCGGTCCCCGAGCCCACAGCGCCCGACCGTGCACTTGACCACTCGACCACTTCGCCACTTCTTCCCAACTACCTCGCCAGCTCAGCTCCCGAACCCACCACGGTCCCCGAGCCCGCAGCCACCCTGCCTGACACAGAGGCTCCTCTTTGCTGCTCTGCTGCTTTTCGCTTTGCTGATTTCCGGCGCAGCCGGCCCCGCGCCCGCTCCCCATCAACTCGCCTTGCCGCCTGACCGCCAGCCCTCAGAAAACCCGCGCAGCCACCATCATTTGCTAAGTTGCGAGTTTGAGCGTTGTTGCTTTACGGCGCAGCCCGCGAGTTGCATTCCGTTCCCGCCGATATCGCTCTCATTCCGACGGAGGTCTCGCTTGGATGATCTTCATGTCGTCGCCGGCGCCGCCGTCGTCGGTTCGGTTTTGTCCGAGGCCGTACAGCTTGAAGCGTTCGTAGCGGCTTGGGCGGTCCGCGATGTTGTAGCGGGCGTACACCCAGGTTTCGGCGTTCCACGGGTCGCGTGGGAATGGGGTCACGTCGTCGGGGTCGAGATCGGCGAGCGAGTCCGGGGGGAGGACGTTCTGGGATTCGTAGATCGCGATCGCGAGCACGAGGCGGGTGGCCTCGTATTCGAACCGCGTGCGCCACTCGAAGTCCCCTCGGAGGATCTCTGCGAAGTGAATCGCCACTCGCAGCGCAGGGACACGCTCGAGTCGCTCGGGGGTGGCGAACGCTGCGGCGGGGTCAGGGTCGGACGGGTTTCCTGGGGCTGCGGCGTCGCAGAGCGCGAAGTACTCCGCGAGCACGCGGTGGGTTTCCTCACGGTTCGCGAAGTCCGTGCGGCCTTCTGCGTTCATCGTGATGGAGAAGCGTCGCAGCATGGCCACGGCGGCCTCGGGGTTGAGCGAACCGTCCGCGGCGAACATCGAATCGAGGGGGGTCCGAAGTTCGATGGGCTGTGCCCTGAGCATCGCGGAACCATCGAACGGGCCGAGACGGTCGACCTCGTTCGCGATAAAGCGGAGCACGCCTTCGCCGAGTCGGTACTCGGTGGCGATGCGCCGAATCTCGAGAAGCGAGCTCTCGCGAATCCCGGTGCCGTCGCCGACGGTGAGGAGGTCGGGTTCACGTTCGAGGAGTCTCGTCAGCGACAGCACCCGCCGCACACTTACGGCGAGACGGACTTCGTCGCCGACATGCGCGGCACGCCGGATCTCGGCCACCAGCACGCGAGTGATGCCGCGGATTGGGTGGCTCCACTCGAATCTGGAGGAGAGGGAAAACTCGGATTCCGGCCGTCCAAGTGCGGAAGCGACGGAGGCCGCATCGAGGGCATCAAAGACGCCGGCGGCTCGGAGCTCTTCGAGAATGGCGGATTCGGCTTCTGTCGGTGCGCCCTTCGGCCACACCGGACCGCGGAGCGACTGGTAGAAGAGTTCGCCGATGGCGCTGCGTCGCTTGTCGCCGGGTGCGGCGCGGGTGTGGCGCGCATCGACCTCGGCGAACGCGCGAGAGGCAATAGCGAGGGACTCCCACGCGAGGGCGTCGCCGGCGAAGCCCGCGGCGGAGAGTGCCGCGAGTTCGGCGGCGGGGTCGCGTGGGGCCTCGGGTTGTGGTGCTTGGCCGAACGCAACGGCCCCACCACTTCCGAGCCCCCCACTCCCGAGCAGCGGGCCGGTGAGGGCTGCGCATGTGACGATCCAGCGGACTCTTCGCGTGCGCGGTGGAGAGACCATCTGACCCCTTCCGTGGTGAGGGCGCGGACGTTACTTCTGCGGGTACTCGAAGACACCGTGGCCGGACTTGTCACCGTAACGGCCTGCCGCGACGAGCTGCTTGAGGAGCGGGCAGGGGCGGTACTTGTCTTCGCCGAGTTCCTTGTGGAGCACGTTGAGGATGTGGAGGCAGGTGTCGAGGCCGATGAAGTCGGCCAAGCGCAACGGTCCCATGGGGAAGTTGCAGCCGAGCTTCATGATGTCGTCGAGGTGCGCGGGTTCGGCGACGCCTTCCATCCACGCGAAGAACGCCTCGTTGATCATGGGCATGAGGACGCGGTTGCTCACGAAGCCCGGGCGGTCGTTGGCGGGGATGGGCGTCTTGCCCATGGCCTTGGCGAGGGCGATCACTCGCTCGGTGGTCTGGGGCGCGGTCTGGAGGCCCTTGATGACCTCGACGAGCTTCATGACGGGGACGGGGTTGAAGAAGTGCATGCCGATCACGCGGCCAGCGGCGGGGCCGGTTGCCGCGGCGATGTCGGTGATGCTGATGGAGCTGGTGTTGCTCGCGAGGATTTCGTTGTGGCTGAACATCTGCGCGAGCTTGGCGAAGAGTTCGCGCTTGACCTTGGCGTCCTCGACGATCGCCTCGATGACGATGTCGGCACCCTTGAGCATGTCGATGGAGGGGACGTAGTGCAGGTGGCCGAGCGCGGCATCGAGCTGGGCCTGGGTCATGCGGGCCTTCTCAACTTCGCGGGCGAGACGCTTGCGGTGGCTGTCCTGGCACCGCTCGAGCGCCTGACCGGAGGCGTCGCAGACAAGGACTTTGAATCCGCTGCAGGCGGCGACCTGCGCGATACCGCCGCCCATCTGTCCGGCCCCGATCACGGCAATGGTTTTGATGTCGTTCATACCCCCAGAATAGCACCGAAACCCGTTGCGGGTATCCGCTGGCTTTGTGACGAAATCACCCGATTTAGGGTCTTCCACCGAGGGCTCGGGGTCGCTAGGCTCTGGTATGCCATCAATCGCTTCACTCGAAAAGCTGTTGAGCAAGGAACCGAACGACCCGTTCCTGCTGTACGGGATGGCCCAAGCACACGCGAAGCTGGGGCAGTACGCGAAGGCGGTGGAGTTCTACGACCGGTGCCTCGCGGCGGACCCGAAGTACTGCTACGCGTACTACCACAAGGCGGTCGCGCTCGAGGGTGCCGGGGATATCCCGGCGGCGCTGGCGGCGATTGCCGCGGGGCTGACGGCGGCGGCGAAGGCGGGCGACGCGCACTGCGCGGCGGAGTTGCGGGCGCTCAAGAATAGTCTGGAGTGAGCCGTGGCGGGGTACCCGAAGCTTGAGAAGATCGTGGTGACGGCGAAGTCGAAGATGGCGTCGCTGCGCGTTGGTGGGGAGGAAGTCGGCACGGTGCCGGTGATGATGCTCGAGCGGATCGGGTTGGGGGAAGGGGCGGAGTGGAGTCCCGAGACGATCGCGCGGGTGCAGCGGGCGAACGAGGTCGCGGCGGCCCTCGCCCGGGCCATTCGGCTGCACGCGGCGAGCCCCAAGACACGGGCGGAGGTCATCGCGCGGCTGATCGGCGCTGGGATTGCGGAGGACGTCGCGGCGGAGGCCCACGATCTGCTGAGCGAAATCATGCCGCTGTCGGACGAGGCGGTGAAGGACGTGGTGCTCGCGAAGGCGGCGCGGCGGGGCGAGTCGCGGGTGATGGTGCAGGAGCGGCTCGGGGCGAGGGGGATCGAGGTGCCCGAGGATCAGGGGGAGGATCGTGACGCGGCACGGGTCGCGGCACGGCTGGCGGCGAATCGGGTGCCGCCGAAGACGGATGCGGTCACGCGGTGGCGTCGGGTGTTGGGGGCGCTGGCGCGGAAGGGGTTTGGAGAAGACGAGGCGATGGCGGCGGCACGGGAAGTGCTGGGCGCCCCGCCCGAGGGTGCAACCCACGAGGGGTGAATCTGCTACGATTGGGGCGTGAAAGAACTCCTTTTCATCGGCGTGTGTGGTGCGATCGCCCTGACCGGATGCGTCGAGAGCAACTCGACGCGGATGGACATCGGGGGCGGTGTTGATTTGCCGTCGCTTTCGTTGGCGGACGAGCGGCCGGAGCACAGGCCTGATGACGGGCCGTCGTCGACGGGGCTGGCCCGGACCAACTGGCGAGCGGTGACGGTGACGGCGCCGGTGTACGGGGTTGCGTCGCATCCGACGTACAGGACGGAGTGGCGGATGACGTCGACGACGCACCGCCAGCGCGGGGGCGAGTTTCCGACGGCGTCGACAGCGCTCGAGGAGACGGGTGGGACGATGTGGGATCAGCGGTACGAGGCGTTTGCGGCGCCGTTTGTGTATGTGGGGGATTTGGTGATGCTTGTGCCGCGAATGGT
>JBIKMF010000374.1:0-4127 GCA_044359425.1 Phycisphaerales bacterium | reverse complement strand
GCGCTCGACGCGATCATGGTTACCTCCCTGAGCGTGCCCTTCCCGTCCGGCCCGGTGCATTACCGGCCTGGAATGGTCTTGTATCGAGCCGTCGATGGCGAGTTCCAGCGTGGTGACAGCGGCTCGGTCGTCGTGCTCGGGCGCAGGGCGCTGGCTGTTCATGCTGTCGGGTTCAGGGATGACCGCCGACTCGGGTACGGGGCGTCCGCCGCGACGGTGATGGAGTTCCTCCATCACGCGACCGGTCGACCGCTTCAACTCCTGGCACGCCCCATGGAATGATCGTGCGCCCGTGCGAGGGCAATGACGGCGACTGTCGCGCCGATGAGGCAAAGGGCCATGTCCTTCTGCGTGTCCCAGATATCACCCTGCGTGCCCAGGAAGGCGGCCGAACCGGCCTCATCGAGTTCAGCGACGCCCCACTCGACGAGTTCGTACACCGCGCTGATCGCGGTGCAGACACACACGACCAGAAAGCCGAGCCACCGGGAGTGGTTGAGCGGGGACGTTCGGATCAGCACCTCGCGTGTCACGATGGCGGGGACGAACCCCTGCGCGAAGTGTCCGAGCCGGTCGTAGTGATTCCGCGAGAGCTCGAAGGTGTCCCGGAACCACTCGCCGAGTGGCACCCGCGCGTAGGTGTAGTGGCCGCCGATAATCAGGATCACCGCGTGCACGGCGATCAACCCGTACGCCAGCGTGGAGAACGGGAACCGCTTGCGGGTCGCCAGAAGCACGATGATCGCGACCACGGCGGGCGAGACCTCGAGCACCCACGTCTGCAGTTCGTACGGGCGGTACCCGGACCACGCGAGAAGCAGCCCCACGCCCGCGAGCATCGCGACGAGCAGCCCGGGGCGTTGCCGCGGGCGGATGGGTGGTTCGTGCATGGCTGACTGTACGGCGGGCCGCCGTTGAGCGGACCTACGCTGCGGCATGAGGAAGATTCCCCTTGTGATGGCTGCCGTGGTTGGAGCTTGTTTCGCGACGTTCGCCGGAGCGCAGGAGACGGTGGACCTGAGTGATCTGATCATCAACCGCAAGCCGGAGGAACGCCCGCCGGTGGCGACGGGGACGAAGCGGGCGCTGATCATCGGTGTCGGCGAGGCGACGTACAACGGCATCAAGCAGGACCCGCTGCCGATCTGTCGGTTCGACGCGGTCGCGATGGACCGGGTGCTCAAGGGGATGGGCTTCGAGACGACGGTGCTCACGGACGGTGGGAATCCGGACCAGGCGCCGTCGGTGATCAACTTCCAGATGGCGCTCGACGGCTTCATGCAGTCCGCGCAATCGGAGGACACGCTTCTCGTGTACATGAGCTCGCACGGGGGCATGATCGACGGAGAAGCGAAGGTCATTCTCACCGACGGGGCCGCGAGCGTGCCGACGGTGAAGAAGCTGCTGGGCGAGAGCAAGGCTTTGGTTCGCGTGCTGATGCTCGACTGCTGCCGCACCGAAGGGGCGTTCCGCCCCGACGTGACCGAAACGCGCGACGTTCACACGCTCTCCGCGTGCGCCCCGCACGAGATCTCGCAGGTGGGGACCAACGGTCTCTCGATCTTCACCGAGGCCTTCGTCGACGCGATGACCGACTGCAACGCCGATCGTCTCGCGGACGGGATCGTCGAGCTCGACGAGGTGGTGAACTACATCGTCCGCGAGGTTCCCAAGCGTGCCAAGGCTCAGCGCAGCGCCGAGCAGCACCCGACGCGGACCGTCGTGGACGCGCGGTCGATCAACCCCGTGCTGGGCATCTGCGATCTCTCGCTCGCCCGCATCCCGCGCCGAACCACGGCCCTCGGCGGGCCCAAGGCCGTCATGGCCCGCAAGGACTGGATCCTGACGAGTCTGCTCATGCCCAAGGCCAACGCGGGAATGACCGCCGAGCAGGTTCTCAAGAACTTCGAGGGCAAGACCTCCGAACTCCCGCCCCTCGATGCCCAGGGGAACGGCTTGATGCTGTTCGCCGACGAGCCGAAGGCGGGTGATTCCACGCTCGTGCGATTCGAGAAGGGCGTGGTCGTTGAAGTCAGCACCGCGATCGGTGGCATGTGCGACACGCCCTACAACGCCCAGGCCTCGCGCGAAGCCACGCTGAAAATCCTCGCCGGCGGCAGCATCGAGAAGCTCACCCCGGCACTTCAGGGCAAGACCATGGGCGAAGTGATCGCCGCGCTTGGGTGCCCCGCGGCGAGCCTGGTGAGCGCGGACGGCGTCGGCAACGGCTCGCTCCGCTACGTCGACGTCCCGCGCGTGACGCAGATGCTCGTGATCGACATCGAGCACGGGCGTGTGGTCGGTACCGACATCCGTTTGCTCGGCGAGTGACCTTTCTCCCCGGAGGCCACGTGCCCCGCCGCATCGCGGTTCTCCAGCACGAGCACGACGGCTTCGAGCCGTCGGAGTACATGCTCCGCGATATCGCGTCGGTCTGGCGGGAGCAGGGGATTGTCGTTGAGTTGATCCGGGGCTGTCCCGCGCACGTCGAGCCCGAACGCTTCGATGCCGCGGTGATGCACGTGGACGTGACGCGCGTGCCCGAGCGATACCTGGCTTTCGCGAGGCGGTTCGGGCGGGTGCTGAACCTGAGCACGGGGGACATCTCGAAGCGAGCGATCAGCGAGCACATCGTGCGTCGGGGCGATGGCTACGACGGCCCGGTGATCGTCAAGACCGACCGCAACTGCGGAGGCCTGCGCGAGGCGGAACTGGCGCGGTTGGGCGGGGTGTCCCGTTGGATCCGCGCGGCCCACCGCCGGCTCCACTGGACGCTCCGCGCCGAACTCGCCGGCAAGGACTACCGCATCTACGCCCGCGTCCGGGATGTGCCGTGGCCCGTCTGGCACAACCCGTGGCTCGTGGTGGAGCGCTTCCTCCCCGAGTACCACGACGGCAGGTACTGGCTGCGCACGTGGATCTTCCTCGGCAAGGCCGAGGTCCTCGCGCTGCGGTCCGCGAGCGGCCCGGTGATCGTCGCGGGGAACATCTCGTCGAAGGCGTTCATCACGCCCGATGTTCCCGATTCGCTCCGCGCGCGGCGCGAGCAACTGGGCTTCGACTTCGGGAAGTTCGATTACGGCATGGTGAACGGCGCCGCCGTGCTCTACGACGCCAACCGCACACCGACGCACCGGACCATCACCGACGATGATCGCCGGTGGCAGGCCGCGCTGCTCGCGAGTGGGATCTGAAATCCCTGGTCAGTGTCCCGACTGATCCAGCTCGTAGGTGATGTTTACCGTCGCCCAGACCTCGACCATGCCGGGGTTGAACGCGTCCTGGTTCTCCGACGGCCCGGAGTCGCGGCTGACGGACTGGGCCATGTTCGAGAAGCGGTTCGAGCCCCAGGAGTTCGGGGACGTGGTTTCCGTGTGCTTCACGCGTCCGAGTTTGACCTCCAACGCGCCAGCAAGCACCTCGGCCTTGCGCTTGGCGGCCTTGGTCGCGAGGACCATCGCTTCTTCGCGGGCCGCGAGGGCCTCTTTGATGCCAAACTCGAGCGAATCGATCGTGTTGCACCCCGCGCTGAGGGCCGCGTCGATGATCCGGGGAGAGGCGTCGAGGTCGCTCGTCCGGATGATCACGGAGATCGTCGCGCGATACCCGATGACCTCGCGCGTGGTGTCGTACTGCGCGTCCCGCTTGTAGAGGGGCGTCAACTGCACCCGGTCCGTCTGGAGGTACTCCTCGCCCAGCTTGAGCTCTTTCATGGCCTTCACCGCGTTCGCGAGTGTCGTCGCGGCGTTCGCCTGCGCCTCCGAAGCCGTCTTCCCGTCAAGGGACACACCGCACACGATCTGCAGGAAATCTGGAGCCCGCTGCACCTTCGCCGTACCTGTCGACGTCAGCGTCCCCGGCTCCTGCGCCGCGACCACGCGGGCTTCCTGCGCCATGATGGTCGAGGGGAACGAGGTGAGGGTGAACGCGGTGAGAAGTGAGGCTAGCAACGCGGTGTGACGACGGTTCATGAACTGCTCCTTGCGACGGTTCGCGGGACGCCCCGCAACACTTCTTTGTACGCTCGACCCCGCATCTGGTTTGTCACGGCTTTGTACCCGGCTCCTTCAACGCTCCCAGAATCTTGCCGTAGAACTCCGCCTGGGCATTGCCGCCTTTGTGCCACC
>JBIKMF010000058.1:0-14910 GCA_044359425.1 Phycisphaerales bacterium | reverse complement strand
TGACACCACCCTCAAGTTGTACCCGCACCGCCTGCAATACCCCCAAGGAAGCCGAAGCACCACCAGCACCGCCACCCCAAGCCACAACCCTCCCGCGATCCACCACAGGGGAACACTGGCATACCACAGCGACGCCGACCACGCCGTCCCCGGCGTCACCACTTTCCCCGCCACCGTGATCCGCGGCCACTCGATCGGCGGCCATGCCGTCGTGAGTTCGTACACCGTCGCCCCCGGTGGAGTCGTCGCGCCGGGCGACCACCACACCACGGCCTTCCCCGAGCCGATCTGAACCATCGAACGCCAACTCCCGATCTTCACCGAAAAAGCAGAGAAAACAAACATGGCCACCGACGCCACGCACGCGACCGCCACCAGCCACCACATCGCGCGCCGATGCCGCGGTACCACCGGCATCTCATCCGGGCGTCGGTACGTCGACCGCCCCAGGGCGTCATCCACCACCATTCGCAGCCATCGCATGCCCCAGCGTACGTCCGCTCCTCCGATCGGGTTCGCGGCACAACCCACTCTCCCGGGATTACCATCTCCACTCTCCCGAGGTTGTGCCGCGGGCCGAAGAAGGAACAGCGTTGGAACTCTCCGCGATCCGCTATTTCCGAGTCATCCTTCAGGAGCGGCACCTGACCCGGGCCGCCGACAAGCTCGGCCTCACCCAGCCCGCGCTCTCCGCGATGCTCAAGAAACTTGAAGCCGAAGTCGGCACAACACTCATCCACCGCACACGCCGAGGCCTGCAACCCACCGAGGCAGGTCTCGTCTTCGGTGAGTACTGCGAACAGGCGCTCCACGCCGTCGATGCGGGCGTGAAAGCCGTTCGAGAGTTCGCCGGCTTCGAGCGGGGCAGCATCCGCGTCGGCGGCGGCGCAACCGCCACCGGCTACCTCCTGCCGCCGGTCGTCCGGCAGATCAGCCGCGCCCGACCCGGCCTGCGTTTCTACATCCGCGAAGCCGGCAGCGCCGCCGTCGCCGAGGCCGTACTCAGCGGCGAGCTCGACCTCGGCATCGTCACCCTCCCGGTCACCATCGCGCGCAGCGACGAACTCCTGCGAATCCCCCTCGTCTCGGACGACATGCGCCTCATCGCACCAAAGGGTCACCGCCTCGCGCGCTCGCCGCGCACCGGCTTCCGGTGGAAGGAACTCGAAGGCGAACCCTTCGTCGCCTTCGAGAACGGCACCGCTGTCCGCGCCATGATCGATCGCGCCGCGCAGGCCGCCGGCGTCACACTCAGCGTCATCATGGAGCTCCGCTCGATCGAGAGCATCAAGCAAATGGTCGCCGAGGGGATCGGCCTCGCGCTCGTCAGCCGCTTCGCCCTCCAGGACGACGTGGGAAGCCCCTGCCGCGACGGCCGCCTCTCCCGACGTCTCGCCATCGTCCGCCGACGCGACCGCTCGCCCGGCGTCGCCGCGGCAGAGTTCGAACGTGCGCTCGTCGACGCCGTCAAGAAGCGACACCACCACGATGCTCCGCCCGGAGACCCGCAATGAGCCCCGCCGCACGATCTTCACTGGGCTCGAAGGTCGCGGGCGTTCTGCTCGCGATCATCGGCTTCACGTCCTTCGGCATGCGCCAGTCCGGGGCGATGGGGAACGTGCCACCCTGGCTCGTGCTCGTGGAGATCGCGGCACTCGTCGGGGTCATCCTGGTGATCACCTCGCTCGCACGCCGGCACCAGGCCCGGCAGCTCCGCGGGCGGATCAAGAGCACCATCCCAAGCTGCCCCCTCTGCGGGCTTGATCCCTCCGTCGACGACTCCCACATCCCCCCGCCCGCCAAACGCTGCATCGAATGCGGGCGGGTGACCCCGAATAGGTAAGCCCGCCGGGGCCGGGACACCCCTTCCTCGCAGATAATCCCCAAATTTCTTATCCACCCAGCAGTCACGCCCCGCTTTCACGTTCAGAGGACGGGAGGCAGCGGCGTCGCTGACCCCCGATTTGCTCGAAGGGAGCCCGCGTTCGGACGCCTCGTCCTCGCGCCAGGTGAAGGAGAACAGAATGTCAGCACGAATCACGCACACCGTCCCGGCACTGCTCGTTGCACTCGCAGGAGTCGCGGCATCCGGTCAGATCGTCGGTCTCACCCCCCCCAACGCCCAGGTCGCCCCTGTCGGCGATGGCGCCGAACTCAACCACGGCCTTCCCGCCGATATGCCGCCCCTGGGCCAGATTCCCCCTGCGCCCATGCCGATGTTCGACGGCATGCCCGGATTCGATCCCAACGCCCCCAGCGCTGTGACGATCCACAACGCCGAAACCGGCCAGACCATGACCCTGCCCGCTCGGTTCGGTCTTCAGCCGTCCGGCCAGGGTGGCCCGGGGTACGCCGGTGAAGACGGCGGCCCCATCAGCTACGGCGAGAACAGCTTCGGCACGATGAACGACACGGCCGAGTCCGGCTTCCCCGCCCGCATGAACTGCAAGGTCGCCATGCGATTCACCACCAACACCGGTGGCACCGCGTGGTACGTCTGCTCCGGCTCGATGATCGACGCCGAGACCGTTCTCCTCGCCGCCCACTGCGTCTTCAACCGCAACGCCAACATCAACGACTGGGCCGACGAAGTCTTCGTCTTCCCGGGTTGGGACGGCAACGGCGACGTCACCCCCGGCTCCGCCGCCGCGGGAATCATGAATCACTACGGCTACGGCCGTGGAACCTCGTACATCGCCGGCACCAACTATGTCAGCAGCGGTGACTGGGACGCTGACATGGCGTGCGTGCGCGTCACCCGCGCCGTCGGCATGCTCACCGGTTGGTACGGCTACGCCTGGGGTCAGAGCTGCTCGACCATTCAGGACCGCACCTACTACAACTACAGCTTCCCCTCCGAAGGCTGCGGCACCCCGGGCCTCCACACCGGCACCGACATGAAGTTCTGGTCCGGCGATATCGACAACTGCCCCGACAATCAGCTCCAGCTCTACACGACAACCGGCTGCTTCACCGCGGTCTGGGGCGGCATGAGCGGATCGGGTATGTACTACTTCAGCGACGGTAACCGCTACACGCACGCCGTCTGTTCCACGTCCAACCGCTCCACCCGCGGGCAGTACTGCAAGATGTGGGAGACCTTCAAGAACGACATGCTCGACTACATCGACGGCTCTCGCACCAGCACCTTCGACCTCCAGGCCCTCGACTGCAACTTCGAGCCCTCGTCCCTCCCCGCCGGTGAAACGACCACCATCGGCAACTTCCTCGCCACCAACGCGACCAACGCCAACCCCGCCAGCGACACCTACACCTTCCGCGTCTACCTCTCCACCAACAGCGACATCTCCACGGGCGACACCCTTCTCGCCACCCGCACCTTCACGTGGGACTTCGGGGCGATGAGCAGCGTCCGCGTGAACATGGGCTCGGTCCTCATCCCCGAGACCGTCGCACCGGGCAACTACTTCCTCGGCGTGATCCTCGACACCGGCACCGACACCGTGTCCAGCAACAACGACACCGACGAATGGGACGCGGTCCCCATCACCATCACCGCCGCGATCCCCAACAACGACGCCTGCTCCCCCGGCTTCAACCTTCCCTTTGAAACGACGGTCGCCGGCACCAACCTCGCCGCCACCAACGACGGCACGACCAACTGCGGCGGCACCACGACCACCCACGACGACGTCTGGTACCGTTTCACCGCGCCGTACGACGGCACCTACGCCATCGAAACCCTCACCGGCGGCACGCTTTCCGACACCGTCGTCTCCGTCCACTCCGCCTGCCCCGGAACCGCCGCCAACACCATCTCCTGCGATGACGACAGCGGCTTGGGCTTGCTCTCCCGCGTGGTCTTCACCGGCGTCGCCGGCACGACCTACCGCGTCCGCGTCGGCGGCTTCAACAGCTCCAACGGCACCTTCAACATCCGCGCCGACCTCCTGCCCCCGGCCAACGACGCCTGTGGCAACGCTGAAACCATCACCCTCGGCACGACCCTCGGCACCAACCGTGCCGCGACCAACGATGGCGACACCACGTGCGGCGGCAACTCGGCGACGACGGGCCTCGACGTTTGGTACCGCTTCACGCCCTCCTGCACCAACGTCTACTCGTTTGATACCGAAGGCTCCACCGACCTCACCGACACCGTGATCTCCATCCACTCCGCCTGCCCCGCCACTCCCGCCAACACCCTCGCCTGCGACGACGACGGCGGAACTGGCTACCGCTCGTACGTCGAGGCCGTGCTCAACTCCGGTACGAGCTACTACGTCCGCGTCACCGGCTGGGGCGGATCCCAGGGCGACTTCCAACTCAACGTCGCCCAGTTCGAGCCCCTCAACGACAGCTGCGCCCGCCCCCAGACCGTCGTGACCGATGTCCCCATCGGGTTCACCACCTGCACCGCCACCACGAGCACGGACAACATCGAAACCCGCTGCGGCCTGCCCAACGACCTCGTCGGTCCCGACGTCTGGTTCAACTGGACCGCGACCTGCACCGGCTCCGCCACCGCCTCGGTCTGCGGCGCCTCCTTCGATACCACCATGGTCGTCTACAACTCAATCTGCCCCGGCACCCTTGGTAGCCGGACCCTGGGCTGCAGCAACGACTCTCGCTGCGGCGACGACGCCTCCGTCACCTGGAACTGCGTCGAAGGCCAGTCCTACCGCATCCGCATCGGCGGCGCCTCCCCCGTCCTCTTCGCCCAACGCGGCTACGGCGCCCTCGTCGTCGACTGCACCTCTCCCTGCATCTGGCAGTCCGATGACTGCTTCGCCGACTACAACGATGACGGCGGCATCGATGGCGACGACGTCATCGCGTTCTTCGCCGACTGGGACTCCTCTCAGAACTGCGCCGACGTGAACCAGGACGGCGGCGTCGATGGCGACGACGTCATCACCTTCTTCGGCGGGTGGGACGCCAGCGGAACCGGCATCCCCGGCTGCTAAGCCCCCGACACGCTCCCCACAACTCAACACCCTTCGCGGCTCCCGCCCTCACCGGCGGGAGCCGCTTTCGTTCCCACCCCAACAAAAAGCCCGACAGCCGCCAGGCCGCCGGGCTCTTCAATCAAGTTCCACTCCGACTCAACGACGGCGACGACGCCCCGCCATCGCCAATCCCGCGAGCGGGAGCACGGCCGCGGGCGCCGGAACTGCGTTGATCTCCGCGACGAAGTTCGCGACGCCGAAGGCGCCGCTCCCGAACGAGAACTGGCTCCACGAAGAGCCGTTGAAGAACGCGGCGTTGTTGGTGTAGAAGCCAAGGTTCTGGCCGAACGCCGACGAGCACTGGAAGCCGAGGCTGCCGTCGCTATCGAAGTTGCTCACGCCGACGGACCAGCCGACGTTGTTGAAACCGCCGGTGGTGACGACGCCGGGGAGCGGAATGGTGACCGTAAAGAACGACGGCCCGCCCAGTTCCGAGGTGTCGGGCAAGTCGATGCGAACCGTGCTGGCATACAGGACCGCGCCCGAGCCGAAGTCGATCTGGGCCGGATCTCCGTCGTTGAAGGTGAACGCCAGATCGGTCGAGCCGAGGCGCGAGCTGCCCGCGACCGCAAGTCCGAGCGTGATGCTCTGCAGGCCAACAGGCGAATCGCCGCCGAAGCCGAACCAGCCGCTATCGGCGTACCGCACCGCCGACGGGGTCGACGCATTGAACGGCGTGAAGTAGCCGTTGTCGAAGGTGTTCTGGAAAACCGTCGTGGCCGAAGCCGACGACACCACTCCCGCCGAAAGCGCAAGAACTGCAAAGCAACGAATCCGCATGTCTCTCTCCTCTAAATGCCAGGTCGTGGCCGGATTCACCTCCGGCCTCCTGTTCCACCATCGTAAACCCGAGCCCGCAAAGCGTCACCCCCGGAACCACCCATCCTTGCGACAAATGAAAACACGGGTCGATTTTTTCCCGCCATGATCCCAAACAGAACTTGACCGAACAAAAGGCGTTTGATAGGCTTTCGATATGATAGCCCGAATCCAGTCCTACCTCCTCCACGGCATCGACGCCCTCCCCTGCGAAATCGAGGTCGACTTCGATGAGAAAGCCCCTCCCCGCGAAAACGGGGCACCCCCGCCGACCATCCTCGTCGGCCTCCCCGACGCCGGCGTCAAGGAATCCCAGGAACGCGTCCGCAGCGCCATGTTCAACACCGGGTTCACCTACCCGAACGGTCGTGTCGTCATCAACCTCGCCCCCGCCGACGTCCGCAAGGAAGGCCCCGTCTACGACCTCGCCATCGCCGTCGGCTTGCTCGTGGTCTCCGGGATCGTTCCCAGCCCCGAGCCCGACTCCCAGCGCCCCCGCCGCGTCACCGCGCCCCGCCGCCAGCCCAACCTTTCTGATTCGCTCCGCCAACTCCCTTCAACCCATGCCCCCTCCAATCCCGACCCCGCCTCCGCAGTCTCCGACATCTGCGTCGTCGACGCCGAGCCCGTTCCCCTCGACTACCGCCGGTACCTCTTCGCCGGCGAACTCGCGCTCGACGGCCGCCTCCGCCCGATCAAGGGTGTGATCGCCCTCGCCGCGATGGCCCGCGCCCGCGGGTTCCAAGGAGTCATCGTCCCCGCCCCCAACGCCGCCGAGGCCTCCGTCGTTGAAGGCCTCGAAGTCCACGGCGCCCGAACGCTCGCCGAAGTGATCGGCTGGCTCACCGGCCGCCTCGCCGCCGAGCCCGCCCCCGCCCCCGACGTCCTCGGCCTCCTCCACAACGCCGCCCCCGCCGTCGACTTCGCCGACGTTCGTGGCCAGGAAGCCGTCAAACGCGCCATCATCATCGCCGCGGCAGGCTCGCACAACCTTCTTATGCTCGGTCCCCCCGGCAGCGGCAAGACCATGATGGCCAAGGCCCTCCCCGGAGTCCTCCCTCCCCTCTCACCCGACGAAGCCATCGAGATCACCCGCATCTACTCCGCCGCGGGAATGCTCCCGACCGGCCAGGGCCTCATCACCGCACGCCCGGTCCGCTCACCTCACCACACCGCGAGCACCGCTTCCATCGTCGGCGGTGGGGCGGTCCCCCGCCCCGGCGAGATCTCACTCGCCCATCGAGGCGTCCTCTTCCTCGACGAACTCCCCGAGTTCCCCCGCGACGCCCTCGAAGCCCTCCGCCAACCCCTCGAAGACCACGTCGTCACCATCGCCCGTTCCCACAGCGCGGTCCGGTTCCCCGCCAGCCTCATGCTCATCGCCGCCATGAACCCCACCCCCAAAGGCGATATGCCCGTCGGCGAAGTCGGCAAGATCGCCATGGACCGCTACCTCTCCAAGCTCTCCGGTCCTCTTCTCGACCGCATCGACATCCACGTCGAAGCCCCCGCCGTTGCCTGGCAGGAACTCTCCCGCGGCGCCCGCGGCAACTCCGCCCCCAGCCGCTGCGAATCCACTGCGTCCATGCGCGAAAAGGTTCTCGCCGCCCGCGATCGCCAACACGCACGCCAGGGCCTGACCACCACCAACTCCCGCCTCTCCGGCCGCCAACTCGACACCTTTGCGAAGCTCGACGAAACCTCCCTCGCCGTCCTCGGACAATCCATGACCCAGCTCGGCCTCTCCGCCCGCGCGTACGACAAAATCCGCCGCGTCGCCCGCACCATCGCCGACGTCGACGGCTCCGAAACTGTTCAACTCCAGCACATCACCGAGGCAATCGGGTACCGTCTGCTCGACCGCAAGTAGCCACACGCCAGACCCCCGCCAAACTCATGCGTGTAGCTTCGGCGCAAGCCAGCCCCACACACCGATCGGAGGCCCTCCCATGGATCAATCCGTCACACTCCACCGAGTGCTCAAAGCCCCCGCATCGCGCGTCTATCGCGCCTTCCTCGACCCGCGGGCCATGATCAAGTGGATGCCGCCCCACGGATTCGTCGGAGAGGTTCATTCGATCAACCCAGTCGTCGGCGGCGAGTACCGGATGAGTTTCACCAACTTCGGTACCGGCCACTCCCATTCCTTCGGCGGCACGTACGTCGAACTCACCCCCGACCGCTGCCTCCGCTACCTCGATCGCTTCGACGACCCTTCGCTCCCCGGCGAGATGCGCATCACCATCCGCCTCGACCCCGTCGCGTGCGGCACCCAGCTCACCATCATTCAGGAAGGCATCCCCGCCGCGATTCCCGTCGAGTTCTGCTACCTCGGCTGGCAGGAATCCCTCGCCATGCTCGCCCAACTCGTCGAACCCGAAATCCCCGGCCCGCCCCAGACGTGAAGCTCGACCCCAACCTCAAAACCGCTTGTGCGACGCCCGCCCCTCCGGCGCCTTCACTCCCAGAATCGCCCGCGCCAGATCAATGTCCGCCGGCCGCGTGATCTTGATGTTCCTCGCCTCCCCATCCACCACAACCACCCGCTCCCCCAGTCGCTCCACCAGCGTCGCATCATCCGTGCTGCTCAAGTCGCTCTGCCCATACGCCCGCCGCAACAGCCCCACCTCAAACACCTGCGGCGTCTGAACCAGCATCAGCCCCGCCCGATCCGGCGTCTCCTTCACCACCCGCAGAGGCTTCTTCGATGACTCCGATATCCCCAGAATCGCGGCAACCGCATCATCCCCTCCAAACTTCTCCCCCGTCTCCACAACCCGCTTCACAGTGTCCGAAATCGCAACCGCCGGAACCACCGCCGGGAACTTCGCCGCCGCATCAAAGATCCGGTGCAGCAACTCAAAGCTCACGCACGGCCTCGCCGCATCGTGCACCGCGACATGCGTGCAGTCCGCCGGCACATGCTCCAACGCCGCCGCCACCGTCTGCCACCGGTGCGTCTCCCCCCCGCGGCAGATCCGCGCCCCCAGCAACCCCATCCGGTCCCCGTGCCGCTCCCGGAACTCCGCGTACGCCCCCGCCTCGTGCGGACCTGCCACCACGATCTGCCCAATCACCAGGTCCGCTGATTCAAACTTTGCAAAAGTCTCGACCGTTCTCTGAAGAACCGGCTTACCCCCTAAATCCTCGTCCAGTTTGCTCCGCAGCCCCCCGCCCTCCACATACCGTGATGATGCTCCCGCCGCCGCAATCACGCAACATACGCGCATGTGTCTGTCTCCCAAACACTAACGAATGCCAAGCCCGAGGTCTAAACGGCCCCGGCGCCGCTCCCGCCGCCGAATCAACCGCCGGCCGACTGTAGGAAGTCGCCCTAATCGGTGAGGAACATGCTGAAGGAGAGCGGTTCCAAAGTTGACCGGACCAATTGTGCTGCCACAATTGAGACCCCAGTCAGGGGGTTCGGAGTTCTGTGCGTCGGCGATCCCGGATGGATCGCGTGACGGCTCCGCTTCTCGTGCGTAAACTCGACTCCGGCCGAACGTTAGGGGTTTGGACTTTATCTGCGATCCGACGTTCTTCGGCGCAGGATTAACGACGGGTCGGGATGGAACTCTTCCTTGAAGGAGGTTGGTGTGAAAACTGTGCGGTTTCTGAGTGTGAGCGCCCTCTTGGCCGCGGCCCTTATGGGTTGCGAGTCCAGCGGCAGCAACAACGGGGTTCGTTACGAGAACTCGACGAACTTCATGCCCCGGCGGACCTCTGAGGCGGCCCCCGCCCCCAAGGCGGCCCCGAAGGCTGAGACCAAGGCTGTCGAAGTGAAGGCCGCGGCCCCCGCCGCGTCCGGCTCCTCGATCTGCTATCCCAGCGGTCGTCAGACCGACGCGGTCCTCTGCGTCGATCGTCAGTACCCCTCCGAAGTCGTCGTCGGCCAGGCCTTCGACTACTACATCAACGTCAAGAACGTCTCCGGCGTCACCGTCGACAGCGTCGTCGTTGATGAGACCCTCCCCAACGGCTTCAACTGGGGCTCCTCCAACCCCGGCGGCACCAAGAACGGCAACATGGTCTCCTGGAACCTCGGCCGCATGGCCCCCGGTGAGACCCGCACGATCAAGGTCTCCGGCACCGCCGGCGATGTCAAGAGCATCGCCTCCTGCGCCACCCTCACCTACCTGATCCCCGTCTGCCAGGAAATCCCGGTCGTCAAGCCCGCCCTCGCCATCGCGAAGACCGGCACCCCGGCCGCCATCCTCTGCGACAACATCGCCTACGAAATCTCCGTCACCAACACCGGCACCGGCGCCGTCAAGAACGTCAAGGTCAACGACAACCTCCCGGCTGGCGTGACCACCACCGATGGCAAGACCTCCTTCGCCACCGTCATCGACGTCCTCCGCCCCGGCGAGACCAAGAAGTTCCCCTTCGCGGCCAAGGCCACCAAGCGCGGCACCTTCGAGAACTCCGCCACCGCTTCGGCTGAAGGCGGCCTGACGGCGACCTCCAACAAGGTCACCACCGTCATCACCCAGCCCGAGCTCGAGATCAAGGCCGAGTGCAGCGGCGACGTCCGCATCGGTAAGGACGTCACCGTGAAGTACACCGTCACCAACAAGGGTGACGCTGCCTGCAACACGACCGTGAACGCCACCCTCACCGGTGGTCAGTTCAAGTCCGCCGACAACGGTGGCTCCGGCTCCGCCAACGGCGTCAGCTGGAACCTCGGTTCCCTCGGCGCTGGTCAGTCCAAGGTCCTCTCGGTCGTCATGACCACCACCTCCGCCGGCCAGGTCGGCTCGCAGGCCACCGCTCAGTGCGCCTGCTCCAACCCCGTCACCGCCGGTTGCAACGTCAACGTCAAGGGCGTGCCCGACATCGGTACCCTCGTCACCGACGGTGACGGCGTCGTCCTCGTCGGCAGCAACCACACCTACTCCGTCGAGGTTAAGAACCAGGGCCAGGTCAACCTCACCAACGTCAAGATGGTCGTCAAGCTCCCCGAAGGCATGACCTTCGTCAGCTCCGCCAACGGCAAGGCCGTCGGCAACACCGTCGTCTTCGAGTTCGGCACCCTCACCCCGGGCCAGAACGTCGCCGCGGCGTTCGTCGTCAAGTCCTCCAAGGCTGGCGAGCTCCTCGTGGTCGGCGAGACCACCTGCACCGAACTCAAGACCCCGATCCGCGACGACGAACTCACCAACTTCGTCGACTAAGACCGGTTCTGCTTGAGAATCAGTATCTGAACGCACCGGGCCCCGAAAGGGGCCCGGTGTTTTTTTCGCGACGCCGCTCGCAATGCGAGCCCTCGCTCCCGACATCTAGTTGAAGCCCGAGATCCAGCGTGACATCGGGGCACCACAAGACCAAGAGCCTGAGAGGCCGCTGCGCACCCCGCGCAGTGCGAGATACAGCATGGCCATCGAGCACACCCCAGCATCTCCGGTTGCGCAGGACTACCAGCCGGCACGCTCTGTGCCCTATCGCGTCAAGGACGGCGACGATTGGTACAGCGTCGCGAGACTCGCGGGCGTCAGCGCGAAGGACCTCATCGCATTCAATTTCAAAACGACCGTTCCCGCGGAAGTCAACTGGTACTTGCGTCGGAACGTCGGTTGCTGCCGCGAGACTTGGGATCGCAAGAACTGGATGTTCACAAGCTCCGCATCGCCCGGCATTATCTACTTGCCGCGTTGCGATGACGGTCCGGTCGGTGATGGCGAGTACGTCGTGCAAGAAGGCGAGAGTGTGAACAACATCGCCTACGACCACGGCCACATGATGAGCACCGTCTGGGAAGACGACGGCAACACCGAAGTGCGCCGCGTGCGGATGGAACCACGCCACGTGCAACCCGAGGATCGACTTCACATCCCCGAAGTACGGAAGAAGGAAGTCGCGGCGGGCACGGAAAACAAGCACGTATTCCGCCGACTCGGCAAGCGCGTGGCCTACGGCGTGCTCGAGATCGTGACGGACATGTCGCCGGCCGAACTTCAGGATCGTGCCGAGAAGTTCGCGCTCAAGGGCAACGGTCCGACCGATCTGTACGACAAGGAACTGGCCGCTTCCGACCTCGCCATCCTGCGTGATGGCACCGTGTTGCTGCGGTTCACCGGGCTTCCTACCGATGCTCGGTACTCGCTGACGATCACGGATGATGCTGAGAGTTACCCGCTCTTCAGCGATGTGGAGTACCGGCATCTCCACGAGCTCTCGACCGAGTTGCGTCCGAGCGCCAAGCAGCCCGCGTGAATGAGGATGCCATGAACGACGACTCGAACGCAACGACACGAGACGCAGACCCGCTCCAGCTTCGCGGCGAACTCACCCACGAACTCAAGGTGCCCGAGTACTCCCGCGCCGCGGGCCCCGTCTCTTCGTCCACGCGGCAGGTGCTGCACCTCGGGCTTCGCCGCCGCTCGCTGACACCGGCTCGGCCTGACCCGCAGACCCCGCCGCTCACCGGACAATGGGAGTCACTCGGCGGTCCGGGCGGGCCGATCACGGTGTGCATCAACCGCGCGGGAAAGCACATCGAGTGCTGGATCTCCCGCGTCGGCTTCTTCAACGCCTCGATAGACAGCATGCCGAGCGTGGACGGCACCCCGATGCGACGCGTCTTCGCGTTCGGCGGCGACCTCGAACAGAACGGGACGAGCTTTCGGATGTACGAATCGGAGGACGCTGCCCAGCGCACGCTCGCTCGTCTCAAGACGGAAGGCGACAACGTCACGCTGGTCTGGGATCTACCGCAAGGCAAGCGACAGTTCGTGCTTCAGCGCCGCACAGATCGACCCACGCTCTCGGACCACTTCTTCCGTCTCGCGGGCGCCGGGCACGCCGATCTGCAGCGGGCAGAATGGACGCCGCTTCTCTCCACCCAGCTCGCGTGGCTGAACGCGCAGCTCAACTCGGCAAAGCTCGACGAGCTCTTCCGAGAGATGCTCGCGAACCAGAAGAACCTCATCGGCCTCGGTGCGATGAACCGCGTCAGCCGGATCATCCGCGCGGCGGTTGATGGCGATCCTTCGCAGCGCACCCACGCGCTCGACAGACGGCTCATGAGCCAGGCCGCGGCGGCCGTTCTCTCGTCACGCACGCTCAAGCACAACGGGAAGACCGGCACCTACTACGGCTGGATGCGAGGCGTTGTGAACGACCTTCATGATGCGGGCTTGAGCTCGCAAATCCCGTCAACACTGCGCGACGATGCACGCATAGACATCCCGGGCGAGGGTGCCATGCTGTACAAGTACGAACTCGAAACCAACAGCGCCGGTGCCGGCGCCGAGTTTGTGGTCGGAATCGCGGGACAGATCGGTTCGATGACCATCCGCAAAGTCTCACCGGGCCCGGTCGAAACGCACACGTACCAGTTCTTCCTTGCCTCGGTTTCCGCTGGTCTTTCCGTAGGTGTGGGAAAGGGCGGCATCAATAAGGCAACGTTCGAGTCCTCGAACTACTGGCGTGCGGAGGACTTCCTCGGCCCGATCGAAACAATCGGCGCATCGGCCTCCGGCGGCGTGGTGTTCGGTTTGGAAGCGGGCGTGAGCATGCTCAAGATCCACGGCAACGGCAGGCATCAGCCGCTCAGCATCGACACCGGCGGAGCATCAGTGGCGTACGGAATCGGCGTGGGCGTCGATGTGATCCAGGCCGGCGGTGGCTATGTGTACCTCGAGCAAGATGCCAAGCAGCGACAAGAAATCGCTGAGGACCCACTCCTCGCCGTCAAAGACCAGTCGTACGAGGTACCCGGAACCGTCGAAGAATCTGTGCACTTCGCGCTGGGAGACGCGTGGCTGACGGAAACGGGGCGGGCGTACCTGCGAAGGCTGGCGGCGAAGGAGCTGCGTTGGTTCATGGAGCCCGGCACGCACCTGGGAATCGCCGGCCACACCGACCGCGTGGATGACGAGAAGTCCAACATCGAGCTCTCGCGTCTGAGGGCGAAAAACGCCGTTCAAGGGCTGAAGGACATCCTGGGCGAACAGTGCCGCGTTCAACTCGAAAACCCCCGCTTCGTGCAGGTGCTCGGCATGGGCGAAGCGAAGGCCAAGGAGCTGAAGCGACGCGACGGCTTTCCGTGGCAGCCCGACCGGCGCGTGGAGTTGGTGCTCAACGCGGTGCTGGTGGGGCGGTTGACGGGTGGCGGCTCGTGAGTTCGCTCGGTCGGTTGGGCATGCTATGATCCCCCGTTCTTTGACACCTTGGGGCCGATCTGGATTCGACTGGGCAGGGAAGGCTTTGTCGTCGCGCGTCGTGGAGCATGATGGCCACGTAAAAAGCATGCAACACATTGATTGCTGAGCGCAACTACGCTCTCGCGGCCTAATAGCGGCCACGCAGTTCTCACCGACGCCTGATAGGGCGAGAACTGAAGACATCAGGCTAGCAGAGACCCGCCGCACGCGGGAGTCACCCTGCGAAACAACACCGGGTGCTGGTCGGGAAGAAGGCAGCCGTTGGCCGTCAACCCGATGAGATCAAATCCTCGGCTACACGCGTAGAAGCGCTTTGCTGACTGTCACAGGACGGGGGTTCAATTCCCCCCGGCTCCATTCTTCCGTTCTTCTCACATCCACCCACCCGCCGCCAGGCGGGTGCTTGTGTTTCCACACCCACCCCCTCCCCCTCCCCATTCCCTCTCCGGCCCCCCCATCCTCCATTTCGCAGCCTTTCCACACCTCCGCGTTTTCCCTTGCATCGGGGAAAGCCCGCCGGTAGATTCTCAGCTTCGTTGGTGCCATTCATCCGTTCTCGGGGGTGCATGATGCTGGCAGGCTCGCTCCGGACCGTCCTCGTCGTTCTTACATGCGTCTTCGCCTCACTCGGCTGCCGGGTCTCCCCCGCCCATGCCCAGTGGCTGTACCCACAGTTCGAGACGCTCGATTGCTCCGCCACCAGTTCGCTGGTGCTCCAGAGCCCCACGCTCCCGCCCAACCCCTACCGCTCCATGTGCACCTGGGGTCCCCTGGCGCCCACCTTCAGCGACGGCTTCGGCCCCCTCTTCCGACGCGACGGCGAATCCGGAACCACCCACCCCGCCGGGTTCCGACTGAACGTCAACCTCGTCGAAACGCACATCCCCGGCGACTTCGTCCACCCCGCGCCCACCCTCGGTGGCACCTCGCTCCCCCTCGTCCCGCCCGGAGCCGGC
>JBIKMF010000373.1:0-4145 GCA_044359425.1 Phycisphaerales bacterium | reverse complement strand
CGCCACCCATACTCCCCTCGCTCATCCCTCCCGCCCCTTCTCGCCCTCGATGTAATCCACCAGCCACGCCCGCGCAAACGTCCAGTCCCGCTGCACCGTCATCTCCGAAACCCCCAGCAACTCCGCCGTCTTCGCAACCCCAACCCCCGCAAAGAACCGCAGCATCACCACACTGAACTTCCGTTCATCCTCCCGCTCCAGCGCCCCCAGCGCCGCATCCAGGCTCAGCATGTCCACCGGCGGCGCATCCCCCATCCCAGTCAACTCGCTGAGCGTCACCGGCTCCCGCTTCCCCATCGCGTCCCGCCGGATCCGCGTCCGCGCCCGTTCCACCAGAATCCGCCGCATCGCCTCCGCCGCCGCCGCGAAGAAGTGCCCGCTCGTGTTCCACAGCTTCGCATCCCCCCCCGCCTTCCCCGATAACCGCATGTACGCCTCGTGAACCAGCGCCGTCGGCTCCAGCGTCATCCCCGCCCCGCCGTTGCGCTCCCGCGCCAGCCGCGCCGCCGCCAGCCGCCGCAACTCCGCGTACACCACCGGGAGTAGCTCCTCCGACGCCCACCGTGCCGGGCCATCCTGGGGGGGATCTGTCGGGGGGTCCGCCATCATGCCCCGATTTTACACGATCCGTGTTGGTTCCGGGGCGCGAGCGTCGCACTTCTCCATGAAGTCCTCCCGCGCCACGCAGTGGGGGGGCCACGCCGACCGCGACTCGCACCCCGCTCCAAGAGGTTCCCATGCACCGATTCACCAAGGCCGCCATCCTCGCACTCCTCGCCGGCTCCCTCCTCGCCAGCAACGCCCTCGCCCAGACCTCCGGCGGCACCGCCGCCTTCACCTACCAGGGCGAAGCCAAGGACGCCTCAGGAACCCCCCTCTCCGGCGCAGGCCAAGTCCGCTTCCGCCTCTACACCGCCGCCACCGCCGGTACCTGGGTCAACAACGCCGAACTGACCTTCGACGTCACCTTCGACCAGGGCCGCTTCACCGTCGCCGGCCTCGACTTCGGTGCAAACCCCTTCGGCACCGGCAACGAACCCCGCTGGCTCGAACTCGCCGTCAAGGAACCCGGCGGTGCCACCTTCACCACCCTTCTCCCCCGCCAACGCCTCACCCCCGTCCCCTTCGCCGCCGTCGCCGGCAAGTCCCTCCAGATGGACGCCACCGGTCTCTCCGGCACCTTCTCCCCCGCCTTCGTCACCTCCAACGGCATCCTCACCGCCTCCTCCACGCAAACCATCTCCGGCGCGAAGACCTTCAACAACGCCTCCAACGTCTTCGTCGGCAACGGCTCCGGTCTCACCGGCGTGACCGCCGCCGCCTACAACGGCGGCATCGCCGATGGCCAGCTCTCCTCCAACATCGCCATCCTCAACCGCGCCAACCAGATCTTCTCCCAAACCAACCGCTTCTCCCAGAACGTGTACGTCGATGGCCGCATCGGTATCGGCACCACCACCCCCAGCTCGCCCCTCCACATCCTCTCCACCCAGCAGCAGTCCGCCAACATCGTCGGCTCCTCGACCGGCGGCACGTGGATCGACTTCACCAACTCCTCCGCGAACGGCAAGACATGGAGCTTCATCTCCTCCGGCTCCGGCAACGGCGAAGGTGCCGGCCATCTCCTCTTCCGCAACACCTCCTCGCTCACCATTCCCCTCATGATCAACGGCACCACCGGCGCCGTCGGCATCGGCACCACCAACCCCGGCGCAGGCGCCGCCGTCGGCCAGTTCTTCGACAAGCTCGAAGTCTCCGGCCCCGACGTCGGCCTCCGCGTCAAGAACGTCAACGACTCCGTCGGCGGCGTCCTCTGGAACTCCTTCGGCGCATTCCACTTCGGCATGTACAACCCCTCACCGCTTGCGGTGGGACAGATCCCCTCCCTCGCCCGCCGCGCGTTCTTCTCCGTCTCCAACGACGGCCGCGTCGGCTCCACCACCAACACCGGCGGCAGCCCCATCTTCCGCAACTTCCTCGACGACGGCAGCGGTAACTTCATCGTCCGCACCAACGGCTCCGTCTCCGGCAACCACGTCGCCCTCTTCGAGAACACCGGCGCCGCCAACGCCGATGGCATCGCCATCAAGATCAACAACGCCGAAACCAACCGCGACAACAACTTCGTCACCTTCTACAACGGCCTCAACACCGTCACCGGCCGCATCGAAGGCTTCGACTTCAACAACTTCGACTGGGTCGCCCCGCCCCCCGCCGTCACCTTCAACCTCCGCTCCAACATCACCATCAACCCCTCCTCCACCTGGTTCAACCGCGGCAGCTTCTCCCCAGGCAACTTCCCAACCCTCCAGCAGACCCAGGCCCCGATCCCGCCCAGCCTCTCCTGGAACACCGTCAGCATCGCCGGCCAAAACGTCATCGTCCCCCCCATCAACTTCAACTCCGGCGCACCCGCGCTCTACGGCCTCAGCGGCGGCACCCTCCCCAGCATGACCCTCCCGAGCATCACCGGCACCCCGATCTCAATCGGCACCCCCGCCATCCTTATGGACCTCCCCACGCAGCAACAGATGAACGACCTCGTCTGCTGGGGCCTCGAGTTCGACGTCCTTGAAACCATCGGCGCCATGGAACAGGCCGCCGCCCTCGCCGTCCTCCGCACCCAGGCCGTCCAGAACTGCAAGGACGGCGGCGTCACCTACGGCTCGAAGGGCGCCGACTACGCCGAATACCTCGAACGCGCCAACCCCGACGAGCACATCAACTGGGGCGAAGTCGTCGGCGTCCGCGCCGGCAAGGTCTCCCGAATCACCGCCGGTGCCGAGCAGGTCATGGTCGTCTCCCGCGCCCCCATCGTCCTCGGCAACCAGCCCACCAACGGCGACGTCTCCCGCTTCGAAAAGGTCGCCTTCATGGGCCAGGTCCCCGTCCTCGTCCGCGGCCTTGTCTCCGCCGGTGACTACATCGTCGCCTCCGGCCTCAACGATGGCTCCGCCGTCGCCGTCCCCGCCGACCGCCTCGAAATGGAACACCTCGCCCGCCTCGTCGGCCGTGCCTGGGAGTCCGCCCCCTCCTCTTCCCCCATGAACCTCGTCAACACCGCCATCGGTGTCAACCAGCACGCCGCCCGCCACGTCATCGAACGCCAGGCCCGCGAACTCACCGCCCTCAAGCAGGACCTCGCCAAGTCCAACTCCGCCAACGCCAAGCTCGAAGACCGCCTCGCGGCAATCGAGAAGGCCCTCCAGATCAACCCCAAGTAACGCCCACATCCCACGCGATTCTCAGGCGGGCGGTGCCGGAGGGGCCGCCCGCTTGTGCGCGCAGACCACCCCATCGATCGCCTCGACCTCGCCCTCATCCGCCCGTTGTGCCTCAGTACCCGCCGCTCGTCGAGGTCATCTGCTGCGAGCCAATCCCCGAAACCCGCGTGTCGCCCACCGCCCCAGTCGGCCGGAACACAAACGAGAACGACGACTCGCCCGTGATGTCGTTGTACCCAATCCCCAGCCCGAACGCCGCGCTCGGGAACCGCCGGTACACCTCGAACGACGTGTTCTGGAATCCACCCTCGTCCACGTCGTAGTCCGCGCCGGCCACCACGTCGTACTTCGACGTCATCTGGTACCGCGCCCCCATCGTCACGATCGTCGAGTCCTGCGGATTCAGATACCGCAACTCCGCCATCGTCGCGAACTGCGGGCTGTGCTGGATCAGCACCCCCGCCGCCGACAACGCCTGCTGATTCCGGTCCAGGTCAAACACCGACGCCCCCGTCAGCGTAAACGTGTCCGTCGTCCGCCACGCCACCTCGGTCACGAAGTACTCGCCCGGGTTCGACAACTCCGGCCTGTAGTCCACGAACCGCCCGATCGGCCCCCGCCGCGGCGTGTCATCCGACGACCACACATAGTCCGTCGACACAACCAGGAAGTCCGTGTTGTGCCACTGCCCCGGCCCGCCCCGCTGCGTCTGGAACGTCTGCGTCACGCCCAGCTTCATCATCGTCCCATCCGCCAGCGCCTCCACACGCTCGTCGTACGTCGGCATGTTCGCCGACTCCATCGTCGTGCCGCTGGCCCAGAAGGTCGCGTTGGGCTCGATGATGTGCCGCAGCCGATGCACGTCAAACAGCCGCGAATCCACGTCCTCGTACACCCGTTGGATCGTCGTCGAAACCCGAA
>JBIKMF010000057.1:0-14996 GCA_044359425.1 Phycisphaerales bacterium | reverse complement strand
CAAGGGAGGGCCCAGATGCGGGCGCGGGCGATGATGAAGGTGGCGGAGGCGAGGAGGGGGAGGCTGGCGGCGACGACCCACCAGCGGCGGCGGGTGCGGAGGAGGTCGCGGTCGTTTTTGATTCGACGGCCGCACTCGGGGCAGGTGAGGGCGGGGGAGTCGGCGGGTTTGGCGCCGTCCATCGCGTACCAGCAGCGGGGGCAGCGGCGGCGGCCGCGGGAGCGGTCGAGCCAGAGGCCGAGGGCGATGAGGGTGAGGGCACAGAGGACGAGGAAGGCGGCGGCGAGGAGTGCGAGGGGGCTGGTGTTCATATAGGCTTGGCGCGATGACACCGGACCGGGAACTCGTGGAGGCGTGGCTTGCCGCGGTGCGGCGGCCGGAGGTGAGCGTGGCGCTCGAGGCGGTGTACGTAATGGTGGGGGATGAGGTTGCGGCGCGTGGGCCGGCGTGCTGGGGGTCGGGGCGGTGTTGCAACTTTAGGAAGGCGGGTCATCGGCTGTATGTGACGGGGTTGGAGGCGGCGTATCACGTGTCGCGGGTGGGGGCGGTTGCGGGGCTGGGGGCGATCGAGGCGGCGGGGGAACGTGGGGATTGTCCGTATCTGGAGGGGAACTTGTGTGGGGCGCACGGGGTGAAGCCGCTGGGGTGCCGGGTGTATTTCTGCGATCGGTCGGCGCAGGTGTGGCAGGAGGAGTTGACGGAGCGGGGGCTGGGGATGATCCGGCGGATTCATGACGAGCACGGGATCGAGTACCGGTATGGGGAGTGGCTGGGGATGTTGCGGGCGTTTGGGTGCGGGGGTTGAGCGGGTAGGCAAATGGTGAGGGAGTCGGTAGACTGGCCCGACCCGGGTTCTCCGGAGAAAGGTTCACCACCATGCGCATGGGACGGGAACGCGGCTTTACGCTGATTGAGTTGCTGGTGGTGATTGCGATCATCGCGTTGTTGATTGGGTTGTTGCTGCCGGCGTTGGGGAAGGCGCGGGAGGCGGGGCGGCAGGTGAAGTGCCTGTCGAACATCAAGCAGTTTGGGTTGGCGGCGATCACGTACGCGACGGATTACAAGGACAGGATCTGGCCGGCGGCGCAGCGGAGCGCGTGGCCGAATGGGGCGCGGGTGTACACCGCGCCGCCGGGGTACGAGTTTGTGTCGCTGTGGGCGCGGGTGATCGAGAACAACCAGCCGGCGCCGGGGTTTATGTACCAGTACGTATCGAACGCGCACGTGGTGGGGGAGTGTCCGACGAACAAGCGGCGGTCGGTGACGGGGAACGAGCGGCAGAACATGTGGGGGTCGGCGACGGGTGTGGACTTTGACTACACGATGCTGGACGAGCTGGAGGGGGCGAAGCTGGGGCTGGACGTGAAGTGCGGGTATCTGCCGCCGAACAGCACCCCTGCGCGGATCGTGCCGGTGGGTCAGGTGTCGCAGATCAAACTGATGCAGAACGTTCCGATCTTTGTGGAAGAGGATGCTTGGTACTACAACTCCGTCTTTCTCGACGGGCTTTTCGGGGCGAACGACCAGTTTTCGACGCGGCACGGGAAGAAGTGCAACATCGCGTACTTCGACGGGTCGGCTGGTGCGTTCGCGGCACCGAACGACAACCAAGAGCGGATTGAGAACCCCGCGGTGGACCTTCAGGCGATTGACCTGTATGTGAACGTCAAAGGCTTTAACAACTCGTGGTACGCGGTATCGAATGCGGAGCGATTCGGAGCACCGCAGTCGTACGGGTGGATCAACAATCCGCGGTGAGTGGGCGTTTCGAGGGGGCGGGGTCACTCGCCGGCGTAGAGCTTCTCGTAGCGCTGGATGAGTGACTGTTCGTCGAAGACGCGCATCACGTAGGGCTTGCCCTTGGCGGACATGGAGGCGCGGAGTTCGGGGTCTTCCACGAGTCGCTGGATTTCGTCCGCGAACGCGGTGGAGGTGCCTTCGACGATGGACGAGGCTCCGCTTTCGATGAGTTCGGGCCAGATGTCCACGCCCTTGGTGGTGATGACGGGGGTTCCGCTCGCGAGGGCTTCGGGGAAGACGAAACCGAAGTTCTCCTGGCTGGTGGGCAGCGCGAAGAGGTCGCAGGCCTGGTAGAGGCTGACCTTGAGCGTGCCGCCGACGTGGCCGGTGAACTCGATGCGGTCGTCGACGCCGAGTTCGACGGTGAGGCGCTGCATCTGGGCGACGTAGTCCGCGTCGCCGGTGCCGGCGATGGCGAAGACGCACTCGATGCCGCGGCGTTTGAGTTCGCCGGCGGAGCGGATGAGGACCTCGACGCCCTTCTTGTAGTGGACGCGGGAGAGGAAGAGGATGCTGGGTTTATCGCGGCGGAGGATCTCGAACTTGGAGCGCGCCTGTTCGGGGCCGGGGGGGTTGCGGTAGGGGTTGAGGTCGAGGAGGTTGGGGATGACGACGCCGCGACCGTTGGGGAACCACTTCTTGGCCTGGTCGAACTCGGCCTGGGCGGTGCAGTGAACGGCGGCGGCGGCTTCGAGGTGGGCGCGGCCGCCGAGGGCGAGGAAGATCTTCTTGCGGGCGGCCTTCTGGTCCATGGACCAGTCGTCGAGCATGCCACGGAGGGAGATGAAGTATGGGATTCGGGCGGCGGAGGCTGCGCGGGCGAGCTGGAGGTTGTCGGTTTTCCACATGCCGTGGACGTGGGCGACATCGGAGTTGGCGAGGGCCTGGCGGACGATGGCGAGTTGGGCGGTGGTGAAGCGGCCGAGTGCGGCGCGGCCGGGGGGGAGGCGGACGGTGGTGACGCGGCCTGGGGCGGCATCGGCGACGGTGCCTCGGGTGGGGGCGGGGGCGTCGCGATCGTCGCGGGTGAGGTAGATGACCTGGTGGCCTCGCGCGGCGAGGGAGCCGGTGAGATCAAGGGTGGCCCGAACGGGTCCACCGAGGGCGGTGTCGAGTGCTTCGAGGTAGTGGAGGATCCGCATGGGGGGAAGTGGCAGAGGGGCGGAGTGGCGAAGTGACGGAGTGGCAAAGTGGCAAAGTGGCAAAGTGGCAAAGTGGAGGAGTATGTGGAGTGGCGGAGAGTGTGGGGTGGGTGAGTGGGTGGGCTGATAGAATCGGACGCGTGAGCGTACCTGATCCAGTGCCACCGGCGGAGACCCGGCCGGAGATTTTCCAGCGGCTGGACACGACTGCGCACTTTCCGTACCCGTTGCGGGAGTACGTCCGCAAAGCGTTGTGGGAGGTGGTGCAGGCGGTGTTGATTCGGACGTCGTTTCGGCGGGCGGAGGGGTGGCGGCGGTTTTGGCTGGGGGCGTTTGGGGCGAAGGTGAGCCCGACGAGCAAGATCAAGCCGTCGACGCGGATCAAGCACCCGTGGTTGCTGGAGATGGGGGCGTACTCGGTGTTGGCGGAGGATGTGGATGTGTACAACCTGGGGCGGGTTGTGATTGGGGACCACACGGTGGTGTCGCATCGGGCGGTGCTGTGCGCGGGGAGTCATGACTACACGAAGGCGAACCTGCCGTTGCTGAGGCCAGAGATCCGGATCGGGAGCGGGGTGTGGGTGTGCACGCAGGCGTTTGTGGGGCCGGGGGTGACAATCGGGGATAACACGGTGGTGGGTGCGTGCGCGGTGGTGATGAAGGATCTGCCGGGGGGGGTGTTGGCGGCGGGGAATCCGGCGCGGGTGGTGAAGGCGCGGCGGATGGGAGAGGCGCGAGGGTGACGGACTGGAGCGAGCCGGAGGTGCTGTAGAGCTGCGGACACTGGGCCCAAACTCCTGAGGTCAGCCGTGTGGTGCATCACGGCCAGCCTCACCACTTGGGCGTTTTTTTGTGCTTGGCGATTCGCGGCTTCTGAGCCTGTTCGTGCGCCTGCAGTATTCGGTTGAGTATTGCCGGTGACACGTCGCCGATGCGCTCTTGGAGGTCCGCGAGAGGGATCACCTTAGGCTGATCACAAACGGCATCGCACCGCCGCGGCAACCCGGTACGACAACCTGGGTGATCCTCTTTGGTCGGAATCGGAACGAGGAAATCCGAGAGCGTGCTGGACGACAGAGGAATGATCAGTACGCCCTTGTCCTTGGGCATCTCGTTTGGATGAATGACAACCACATACCTCTTCTTCGCGGCGTGGCCGTGAAGTCCCGGGCACTTGGGTACGTGGTAAACGTCGCCTTGGGACGGTGAGGTGCTCACGAAGCGGCGCCGGCCAGCTCCATCACGCGATTCCAGTTGTCGCCGAGCCACTTGTTCTTTTTGCTGATTTCCGCGGAGACTTCCAACCGCATGGCGGTCTCGCTGATCGTTCGCTCGGACTTCGCACGATCGGGCAAACCCTTTCGGGTCTTGTGCCACGCGCCGCCATCCCGATGTGTCAGCCTAGACAACGCTGGACCGCTGAGGTGGCCGTACGCACACCACACGGATTCGATCACATCGACGGCGTCGTCGTCCAGTTCATCGAAGAACACGTCATCATCGACGATCTTGCGGGCACCCGAGTACGCCTTCCAGACGTTCCGCACCGCGGGTCCCCACGTCCACGCCTCCACTGGTTCCCCAAAGAGGCAGCGCCCGTGCTCCGCGAGGTACCAGCACTGAGCGAAGAACACCAGTTTCTGTAGTTGCATGGGGTCCACCCATTTGCGTTCCTTCCCCGCTCGCTTGATGAGGTAGTTGGCCACATCCAGCGCGGTCGTTCCGGGATGAGTGGTGTGCTTGGGCATTTCCAAACAGTATACGAACACAAACCTCTCCGGTCAATGCCACTTTCTCGCCTAGGTGAAGTTACTGAAACGCGCAATCGGCGACATCGCAGCGACGGGATACGGGGCCGCGCCGCGGGAGTTAGATCCGTCCAAGCCCGACGGTTACAAGTGGTCCGACGGAGAATTTTGCGAAGTTGGCATCGTCACGGCAGGCGTTCGTGCCTGGTGGGCTGCGACGCACCTCCGCGGCGTGGTGGGTGCGTGCGCGGTGGTGATGAAGGACCTTCCTGGTGGGGTGTTGGCGGCGGGGAATCCGGCGCGGGTGGTGAAGACGCGGCCGATGGATGGGCGGGAGGGGTGAGCCGGAGGGTGGGTCTGGGAGGGGGCGATGGGGCGCAGGTGTTGCCCGGTCGATGCCCGACGGGGCACCGGGGGGGCGAAATCGGGACAGTGTCGCCCGACGACGTCCGATGAATAAACTCGGTCCTCGGTTCGGGTGGTAGCAGCGTGCTGGGGAGGCAAGGAGATTCTGTGAGCATCGAGAAGGCGGAATACGACAAACTCTGGGGCACCTCCGGCGGGCGGTACAGCGGGGAGGCTCAGGGGTATGCTCCGCACTTCCTGAAGCTGATGGACCGTTGGTTTGGCCGACTGCCCAAGGGCGCGAAGGTGCTCGAGGTGGGGTGCGGCGACGGGTTTTTCAGTTCGCAGATCGCGCAGCGTGGATGCGAGGTGACCGGCGTCGATCTGTCGACGGAAGGGCTTCGGCGCGCGAAGGAGCGCACTCCCGCGGGGACCTTTCTGTCGCACGACCTGACGCAGCCGATGCCGTTTGCGGACGCGACGTTTGACGGCGTGTGGTGTTCGGAGGTTCTGGAGCACCTGTTTTCTCCGCTGTACGTGCTGGAGCAGATCTCGCGGGTGCTCAAGCCGGGCGGGGTGGCGCTGCTCACGGTGCCTTATCACGGCCTGCTCAAGAACCTGGCGATCGCGGCGTTTGCGTTCGAGAAGCACTACGACCCGGAGTATGTCCACCTGCGGTTCTTCACGCCGGGGACACTTGGTCGCCTGGTTGAGAAGGCCGGGATGAAGGTTGTCGAGTCTTCGAGTTGCGGCTCTCAGCTCGGCGTGGTGCGCGACACGCTTTTCCCAACCAACATCCTGATCGCGGCGCAGAAGTAGACGAGGATTGATGACGGACACGCCACTCAACATCACGATCGTCACGGGGCCTTGGTTCCCAACTCCTCCGGGGCCCGCGGGGGCCGTTGAGCGCGTGTGGGGGGACCTTGCGCGGCACTTTGTGCGGAAGGGGCACCGGGTGCTGGTGCTCTCGCGCGCCCACGGGGACTTGCCCGCGGACGAGACGGTGGAGGGCGTGCGGACGCTGCGGCTGACGAGTTGGAAGCAGGGCAAGAACGTGTACGTGGACATCATGAAGGATGCCGCGTTCTCGTGGAGCATGCTCCGGCGGATGCCGAAGGCGGACATCGCGGTGACGAACGCGTTCTGGCTGCCGGCGATGGTGAAGCTGATGAAGGGGCGTGCGGGTCGCGTGTCGATGAACGTGCAGCGTGTCCCGAAGGGGCATATGTGGCTGTATTCGAAGGTGGATCGCCTGTCCGCGGTGTCGACGGCGATTGCGGACGCGATCACGGCGGAGCGGCCCGCGCTCAAGCCCCGGGTTCGGGTGATCCCCAACCCAATCGACGTGGGGTTCTTCAAGCCACCGGCGGTGCGCGACTACGCGAACGCATCGGGGGGCGGGCGGACGATCACGTACACCGGTCGTGTTCACCCGGAGAAGGGCGTGCACGTTCTCGTCGACGCGTTTCGGGCACTGCACAAGGAGTTCCCCGACCTGCGCCTGCGGGTCATCGGGCCGTGGACGGTCGAGCGGGGCGGCGGTGGCCCGGAGTACGTGGCGAAACTGAAGGCGGCGGGGGAGGGGTTGCCGCTGGTGCTGGACGAACCGATCTACGACCGTGCGAAGCTTGCCGCGGCACTCCAGGAGGCGACGTACTACTGCTACCCGACGCTGGCGGAGCAGGGTGAGGCACAGCCGGTGGCGCCGATGGAGGCGATGGCGTGCGGACTTGCGCCGATCGTGAGCGATATTCCCCAGTTCCGCGACTACCTCCGCGACGGTGAGCACGGCGTGACGTACAACCACCGCACGGGCGATCTGGCGGCGAACCTCGCGGGGACGATCCGCCGGCTGGTTGCCGACCCGGAGCTCGCGCGGCGGCTGGGCGATGCCGCGACTGTTCAGTCGCAGCGGTTCTCGTACGACATTGTCGCGGATCAGTACCTTGCGGACTTCCGAGAGATCCTGCGATCATGACGGAAACGAGCAAGGCATATCCCAGCGGGCACGCGGCGCGGATTCGGCAGAAGAACCCGGATCAGAAGGATCGCTACGCCTCGCCGTGGTCGCTGAAGGAGCGGCTGGGGATGCTGGCGTGGATCATTGTGGATCGGGTGCTGTGCCGGACGACGCCCAAGCAGTTGAACGGGTGGCGGCTCTTTTGGCTGAGGCGGTTTGGGTGTCGGATTTCAGGGAATCCGTTCGTGCATCCGTCGTCGATCATCAAGATTCCGTGGCAGCTGACGCTGGAGGACCGGGCGGCGATTGCGCCGGGGGTTGAGATCTACAACCTGGGGCACGTGACGTTGCGGGAGCGGAGCGTGGTGAGCCAGCACACGTACGTGTGCGGGGGGACGCACGACCTGCAGGACCCGCAGTTGCCGCTCTTGGTGGGTGACATCGACATCGGGCGGGACGTGTTCATCGGCGCGAAGGCGCTGATTCTGCCGGGGGTGGTGATCGGCGAGAGCGCGGTGATTGGTGCGGGGGCGGTGGTGAGCCGGGACATGCCCGCGGGGATGATCTGTGCGGGGAATCCGTGCCGGCCGATCAAGGCGCGGGGGGAGATGCGTCCGGCGGGGCCGTCCGCGTGAAGCGGGGCGGATGAAACAAAAGCCCCCGCCGATTCGGGCGGGGGCGAGAGGGTTGGCGGTGTTGTCGGGTTCAGCAGCCGGGGCTGCCCGCGCCGCTGGTGTCCCACGATCCGAAGAATGCAATGACATCGTCGCCGTCGGTGCCGCCGGAGAGGTCCGCGTCGGCGCAGGGGCTGCCGGTGTCCCAGTCGGCGAAGAACGCGATGACGTCGTCGCCGTCGATGCCGCCGTCGTTGGTGTAGTCGGCGAAGCAGCCGTCGGCATGCCAGAGGCAGGGCGAAGGGCAGGTGCGGGGGATGTAGCTCGTCGTTCTGTTCGTGCCGGTGAAGATCGACGACGCCGGGATCGAGATGGCGACGGTGCCGAGCACGTTCTCGACGCCGATGGTGGCGTCTGCGTTGGTGAACGCGGAGATCGCGCCGTACCGGAAGTCGATACGACCGGTCGGGTAGAGGACGAGCTGGAAGGTGTTGGAGTCGTTGGTGTTGAACTGCGGGATGCGGTCCCACTGCACGATGAAGCGCTGGCTGGGGCCGGACCCCAGGGAGCGGTAGTACACGTGCCCGCCGGCCTCGGGGTTGAAGTCGTCCCAGAGCGCGTAGATCGCGTTGTTCGGCGCGGCGAGACTGGGGATCGGGGTGTTGATCCACTCATTGGAACCCGAGCCGAAGGAGACGAGGCCGTTGGAGCTGATGAAGAGGTTCGAGTACGTGTTGCCGTAGAAGGGGAAGTCGAACCCGATCGGCACGTTCACCACGCTGTCATCGCCGGTCGGCCCGATGATCCCGGTCCCGGAGATGTCCTCGAAGGGCCCGCCCGCGGAGGAGAAGGTGTACTCCTCGTTTTGGCACGTGGTGCCAGCGCCGCTGAACGAGCCGCCCGCGGCCAGACAGTCGTACTGAGCCATGATGACGCAGTTCCCGCCGACGCAGCACGCGCCCTGCGGATTCGGAAGGATTTCAAAGGCATCTACGCCGGTTGCCAGGCGGCTTGCTTGGTCAATCACGTTGACGATCAGGTCCCAGAGGCCCGATGGCGCGCTCAGCGGAATGTTGATCGATGCCGTGTAGGTGAGGTCCCCCGGGTGCACGTCGGGGAAGACGCCGTCGTCGCGGAAGCTGCCGATCGTGCCGGTATTGGGTTCACTGAGGAAGGAGACGAAGGAATAGCTCGTGCTCGCGGGATTGGCCCCGGGAGTGACACGCGCTTCCACGACGCCGGAACCGCCGGGGGCGAACTGGCTCGGCAAGATTCGAAGGGAGACCTGGGGATTGATGCTGGGAAGATACGACATGATCACGGCCCACTCCTGCAGCACCCCAACATCCTGGCCCGCATCGTCGTAGATGTAAAGCGTCCAATCGCCGAAGGAATCGGTGCCGTTCAGCGCCGCGAGGTTCGCGAGCGCAGTCGAGGGAAGAGCCACCGAACCCGCCCAGTCAATCGGACCACCCTCGGGTCGGAAGTTCCCGGTCATTGGAGCGACCGCGGCGAGGATCGAGTTCGTGGCCTGATCATCGAAGATCGTCCCGAGCATGTTCTGGCCGGCGCCCCCTACATCGCTGCACAGGTGAACGTATCCGAAGCTGTTCGGCGCGACCAGCACGATGTCCAGATCGGAATCGAACGTGTGCGTCAGGTTCAGCCGCACGTTGACGTCGGCGAGGTATCGGTCGAAATCGCCACCGAAGATCGTGTGCGACGTGGTGACCCCGTCTGAAATCGGCACGTTGATCGGGCCGGACGAGAAGACTTCCTGAGCGGAAGCGGAGGTGGTGATCAGCGCGGCGATGGCGGTGATCAAGGCGGACGAGAGCTTCATGTGGACCCTCTCCTGCTCGCGAAATCCCGATGGCAGACGACGCGCCCGCACCCTTTCGGGAAGTCGATCCTAGCGTGACCCAGCGAAACCAACAGGAAAAACCGATGAGCGTGGCTTGAAACCTCTCGTTAAGGTCCGAGAATGCCTCTTCTCCCGCAACGATCTCTGCCTTTCGCGACCGGCCCTCGACATCATGATCCTCAGCGGGCCCTGGTTGACGACTCCCCCGGTACGCGGCGGGGCGCGTCTCGGGCGATCTCGCTCGCGACCTTGAGCGCAAGGAGATTGTGATCGTGCTCTCCCGCGACGTGCGCCTCCCGAGCCGAAGCCAGAGCTCGAAGGCATCCCCGAGCAGTGCTCAGCATGCGGCTGTTTCCTTGTGCAGGCTCCCAACGGGTACGACCAGACTCCTCGAACCACAGTCGCTCTCGTACGCCATCTTCGCCGACCAGTACCTCGCGGACTTCCGTGAGATCGTCGACCAACCCCGGGCGCGCCACGCGCCAACAATCACACGGTGACGCCGCACGCGACAACCTCCGCCCCGTGCCGCGGCTGCGGGTACGACCTCCAGGGAGTTGAGCTGGCGGTGTGCCCGGAGTGCGGGCTGAAGGTTCCGGAACCGGAGCCGGAGCGGGATCTGGCGTTGCTGAAGCGGGTGGCTTCGGATCGCGGGCTGAAGTGTCGGCATTGCAAGCGGCCGCTGGCGGAGCTGCAGGACGGCGCGTGCGCGTGCGGGGCGACGTACCAGTTGGCGGCGGAATCGGGCCGAAGGGTGAGTGCGCGGAGCGCGGGCGGGTTCGTGGATGTGGTGGTGTTGCTCGGGGCGATTGGTGGGGCGGCGGTCGCGCTGATCAGCGTGGTGTTTTCCGGCGTGGCGAGGGCGAACAACCCGCCGTGGCTGGCGGTGGGGCTGGGGCTGGTGCCGGCGGGGATGTTGGCGGTGTGGGTGGTGCTGCGGCCGGTGATGCGCCTGCTGCCGCGCGAGGTGGAGTTGCTGCTGCAGCTTGGGCTGGCGGCGATCAGTCTGTTGTGCCTGGGCGCGGCGGTTGCGAAGCTGTTCTGATGCGGGCGTGCTACGCTGCCCACCAATCAGGCAGTTGGGCCAGGGAGTTGGGCGAGGGAGTTGGGTCAAGGAGTTGGGATGAACGACTGGTTCGACGAACTCGATGCCGACCCGGGACCGCCGGAGGGTGACCCCGACAAGCCGCCTTCGTGGGCGGCGTCGTTGGGTACGCGGGATCGGTACGAGCGGTTTGAGCTGGAGGTTCGGCACTGGTTCAAGGCCCAGGGGATGAGCGTTGTGATCAGCGACGCGGTGGTGCGGGCGCGATCGGGGGACTCGCGCGTGACGGAGGTGGGCCTGGCGACCATCGCGGAGGCGTGCGCGAGCGTGCCCGAGGAGGAGTGGCCCGCGCTGGTGGGGGCGCACTTTGAGGGTCTGTACCGCGTTCACCGTCAGCATCAGGACCTCAAGACGAGCATCGGCGGGTGGAACGAGGTCCGCAAGCTGCTGGTCGCGCGGATCTGGGAGCCTGAATCGCTGGGCGAAACGCGTTCCGCGATGATCTGCCGTGAGGATCTACCCGGGCTGGTGACCACGCTCGCGCTCAACCTCAGCGACCACATCCGCAGCGTCACCGTTGAAGAAGCTCAGGAATGGGGTCGCAGCACCGACACGCTGTTCGAGACGGCGATCGACAACGTCGAGGCCCTCACGACGGTCGACGTTTCACCGATTGACCCGACGCAGCCGGACGGGATCTACTCGATCTTCGCGGAGTCTGTGCTTGTCGCGGCGAGGGCGCTGCGATTCGAGCGGTTTGAGCAGCTTCACGGGCAGCTTGGGACGCTGGTGAGCCTGCCGGTGCGGCACGCGATCCTTGCTGTGCCGCTGCGTTCGCGCGAGACGATCCTGCAGAGCCTCGCCTCGCTCATCCCTGTGACGCAGCAACTCGAGAAGGAGGGGCCCGGATCGGTATCGGGCCGCGTTTTCTGGTGGAAGGACAAGGTGTGGCGTGAAGTCGGGTACGCCATCAAGGGCGACCGCCTGGAGGTCGCGCCGCCGCAGGAGCTGATCGACCTTATCGAGGGCAACGACGAGAAGCCTTGACCCACACACGTGCAACCCGCCCTCCCACAACTCGACGTTGCGATCATCGGAGCCGGTGCCGCGGGCCTGATGGCCCTTATCTGGGCCGGGCGTGAAGCACAGCAGCGGAACCACCGGCTGCGTCTGGCGGCGTTCGACGGCGCGACGAAGCTGGGCGCGAAGATCCTGGTCGCGGGTGGTGGTCGCTGCAACGTGACCCACCACGCTGTTGACGAGAATCAATACGGCGGCTCCAGCCGCAACGCGATCAAGAAGGTTCTCCGCCGCTTCGATGTGGAAGAGACCACGTTGTTCTTTCAGGAGCTCGGCGTCGAACTCAAGCGGGAGGACACCGGCAAGCTCTTCCCAACGACCGACCGGGCCTCGACCGTGCTCGATGCACTTCTGGCGGAGACGCGGCGCGTCGGGACGACGCTCTTCCATCCCGAGCGCATCCACTCGATCAGCCGCGCCGAATCGGGCTTTGTGGTGTCCTCGTCTCACGGCCAGCACGCGGCGCACCGCGTGATCCTCGCCACGGGCGGCAAGGCACTGCCGAAGACTGGTTCGGACGGCGGCGGCTACGAACTGGCCAAGGCGCTGGGTCACTCGATCACCCCGCACGTCTTCCCCGCGCTCGCGCCGCTGCTGCTGCAGCCCGGCCACTTCCTGCTCGCCCTCAGCGGGCTCACGCTGCCGACGACGCTCGAGCTGTGGTCTGCATCCGGCAAGCGGCTGCAGTCGTTTTCGAACTCCACACTCATCACGCACTGGGGGCTCTCTGGGCCTTCTGTCCTTGATATCTCGCGGTACTTCACCGCCGCGATGGTGGCCCACGGGGATGCTCCGCCTCCCGCGCCGTCGCTCACCATCAACTTCATTCCCGCCCAGACGACCGAATCCATGGACCAACTCCTGCTGGCCGCGGGTAAGCAGGGGATCGCGAACCGACTCGCCGCGCTGATCCCCGACCGACTCGCGCGGGCGCTCGCGGAGCACTGCGGGATTGAGCCGTCGGCGCCGGGGCACTCGCTGACGCGCGACCAGCGTCGCGCGCTGGCCACGGCGTGCACGCGGCTGGTGCTTCCGGTCACGGGCGATCGCGGGTACACGTTTGCCGAAGCCACGGCGGGCGGGGTTCCGCTCTCCGAAGTCCATCTCGAGTCGATGGAAAGCCGCATTTGCCCGGGGCTGCACCTGTGCGGGGAGATTCTGGACGTCGACGGCCGAGTTGGCGGCTTCAACTTCCAGTGGGCGTGGGCCTCTGGATTCATCGCCGGTTCTTCCGCGGCTCGCGCCTTGATTCCGCCCGCCAACACCCCCACCCTTCCCGCGTGATCGTCGCACAGGACAACACCGCCCTCGCCGCGTTTCGCGCCGCCCATTCTCGGGGCAGCGTGTTCGTACCGACCATGGGCGCGCTCCACGAGGGCCACGCGGAGCTCATCCGTCGTGCGGCCGCGATCGCGCGCGAGCGGGGCCTGGCCGCGGGCTGCAGCGTCAGCATCTTCGTGAACCCGACGCAGTTCGACGACAAGAAGGACTTTGATCGCTACCCGCAGACCCTCGACGCCGATCTCGCGATCTGCAAGGCCGCGGGGGCCGCGTGCGTGTACGCACCGCGCGTGCAGGACATCTACCCGCCGGACGCTCCGATCCCGGTGCCCGCGCTGCCCGGTGTCGCAACGTCTCCCCGACTCGAGGACGCCTTCCGCCCGGGTCACTTTGCGGGCGTGTGCCAGGTGGTCGCCCGGCTCTTTGATCTCGTGCGGCCCGCCATCGCGGTGTTCGGTGAGAAGGACTGGCAGCAACTCCAGGTGATCCGCGCGATGTGCCCGTCGAACCCTGAGATCATCGGCGTCGAGACCGTTCGCGAAGAGGACGGCCTCGCGATGAGCAGCCGCAACCGATTCCTTTCCGCGGCCGAACGCAAGCTCGGCCTGCGCATCAGCCGTGCTCTCTTCGAGGGCCGCAAGGGGCGCACGATCGAGGAGGGCGAGCGGATCATGCGGTGGACGCTGGCGCGTTCGGGGATCTCACCCGATTACGCGGTGATCCGCGAGGCCAGCTCGCTCGAGCCACGCGCGACGTACGTGAAGACGGAGACCTACCGCGCGCTCATCACCGCGCGCGTCGGCTCGGTCCGCCTTCTCGACAACGGCCCGTGGTCGCCACTTGCCGAGTAGCGCCTGTTAGGCCTTGAACACCTCGCGAAGCCAGGTCACGTCGCCGGCGGACATCGGTTCGTCGGTTGCCGCGGCGACGTTGCACCTCGCCTGCCGGGCGTTGCGGAAACCGGGGATCACGCTGCAGACGTGGTCGTGGGCGAGCACCCAACGCTGTGCCGCGGAGGAGAGCGTCTCGATGGCCTCGCGACCGGGCTTGGCGAATCGTGCAACGCTCCGCTGGAGTTTTTCGCGGACGGCGCGGAGGGTGGCGGGGGCGAAGTCCTTGCGGTTGGTGCGGTAGTCGCCGGGCTCGAAGGCGGGCGGTTTTTCGGGGTCGAACTTGTCGAGGAGAATGCCCTGATCGAGAGGGCCGAAGGCGACGAAGGTGCACCCGTGCTCGGCCATGAGTTTCTGGAGCACGCACCCGGGGCGGATGAAGTCGTCGTAGCGGAGGTTGGCCTTGTTCTGAAGGACGTGCGGCTTGAGCACGGGGATCGCGCGGGCGAAATCATCGTCGCTGTAGGCCGACTGTCCGATGGCGCGGACCTTGCCTTCCTTGGCGAGCGCGTGCATGGTCGCGGCGGCATCGTGGAGGTAGTCACGCTGCTTGCCGTCGTAGTCCTGGCCGATGTACGTGCCGTGGTGGAAGTAGTAGATGTCGATGTAGTCGGTGCGGAGGTTGCGGAGGGACTGCTCGCATTGAGCGCGGATGTGCGTCGGCTCGTAGGCGTTGGGGGCGGTGCCCTTGAAGTGACCGACCTTGGTGGCGATGACCTGGGTTTCGCGCTTGACGCCGAGTGCTTTGAACGCGTTGGCCAGCGTGCGTTCCGCGCGACCGTTTCCGTAAATGTCGGCGTTGTCCCAGTGGTTCACGCCCGCCTCGACCCCGACGCGCACGCCCTCGTAGACCTCGGCGTCGTTCACGTCCGACCAGCCGATGGACTGGCCGTTCGAGGTGCTCCAGTTGGGGCCCCCCATGGTCCAGCAGCCGAAGCCGATTTCGGAGACTTTGATGTCGGTACGGCCGAGGGTTCTGTATCGCATATACCCTCACTGTATGGCAGAGCCGCTCACGGAACAGCAGGTCAGGCACATCGCGAAGCTCTCGCGACTCACGGTCACGCCCCAGGAGATCGACGGGTACCGCGTTCAGCTCGCCAACGTCCTCGAGCACATGCGCACCCTCGCGGCACTGGACCTCGACGGCGTCGAGCCCATGGCGCACGTCTCGGACGCCGTCAATCGGCTTGATCCCGACGAACCCGGGCCGTCGATGTCCAA
>JBIKMF010000372.1:0-4156 GCA_044359425.1 Phycisphaerales bacterium | reverse complement strand
CGGCGGTCAGATTTCGTTCGTGAGCGGCGCGGCGACCGACGCCGCCGATCCGACGGACACGTGGAGCCTCGGTACTGTCAGCGGAATCGCGCCGGTTGGCGCGGTGACGGCCCGCGTGGTCGTCCTGCACATCCAGGGTCCGGAGCTGCTGCCGGGCGCGGTGCTGTTCGATGACGTGACGTTTGGGCAGACGACAATCACCGGGCTTCAGAACCCCGGCTTCGAGAACGACTACCAGGGCTGGACCCCGTTCAGCAACGCGTTTATCGCGAACGACTTCGCCCGCACGGGGACCAAGTCCGCGAAGATGTTCGGCTGCTTCTGCAGCCCGTTCAACGCGACGGGCTGCTTCCAGGACTTCCCGGCGCAACCCGGGCAGAACTGGGAGGGCAAGGTGTGGGTGGCGACTCGGTCGGGAGATCGGATCTCCGGGGAAAACTTCGCGATTCTGAACATCGAGTTCCGCGATGCCGGGAACAACCTGATCAGCTTTGCTTCGGCCCCCGCCGCCGATGCGAACACCACGCCGGACGTCTGGTCGCAGGTCGTTGTGTCGGGTGTGGCTCCGGCTGGGACCGTGACCGCCCGTCTGGTTCCGCTCCACATTCAGCCCGCGTTCGCGGGTGGTGCGGTGTGGTGGGACGACGCGGAGTTTGCCCAGGTTGACGCCCCGGGTTGCGCGGCGGACTGGAACAACGACGGCGGCATCGATGGCGATGACGTGATCCAGTTCTTCGCGGAGTGGGACGCGAACGACGCGGACTACAACGGCGACGGCGGGACGGATGGCGACGACGTCATCGCGTTCTTTGCCGACTGGGATACCCAGTGCACCTAAGCGGTTTGCACGCGGCAGGTTGACGGGAAAGTCTCGCACAAGATGGCAACACTGCTCCTTCAAGACCTTGCAAAGATCTACCCGAATGGCACACAGGCCGTCGGGGGTGTCACACTGGACATCCCCGACGGCTGTTTTTGTGCGTTGCTCGGGCCGTCGGGGTGCGGGAAGTCGACGCTGCTGCGGATGATCGCGGGGATTGAGTCCGTGACCTCGGGTCGGATCGTGCTGGCCGACAAGGACATCACGAACATGCACCCGAAAGACCGGGACATGGCGATGGTGTTCCAGAGTTACGCCCTCTACCCGCACCTCACGGTGGAGGAGAACATCGCGTTTCCGCTCACGATGCGGAAGGTCGAGAAGACCGAGAAGGCTCGCCGGGTGGCGGCTGCCGCGGAGCAGTTGCAGTTGGGCGGTTTGATGTCGCGACGTCCGGCGGAGCTTTCGGGCGGACAGCGGCAGCGGGTGGCGGTTGCGCGGGCGATCGTGCGGCAGCCGAAGGTGTTTCTCTTCGACGAGCCGTTGTCGAATCTCGATGCGAAGCTGCGGACGAGCACCCGGGCGGAGCTCAAGCAACTGCACCAGCGGTTGCGGGTCACAACGGTGTACGTGACGCACGATCAGGAAGAGGCGATGGCGCTGGGGGATCTGGTTGTGGTGATGGCGAAGGGCCGGGTGCAGCAGGCGGCGGCGCCGCTGGACCTGTTTGAGGCTCCGGCGAACAGGTTCGTCGCGGGTTTCATCGGGACGCCGTCGATGAACTTCTTCGAGGCCACCATCGACGCCTCGGGAATGGTGGAGAGCGGGCTCGGGGTTGCGTTGCACGCGGCGGGAACGGCCCCGCGAACGACGCGAGCGATTTCTCTCGGTATTCGCCCCTCGGCTTTCCGGCTCGTCGCCGCGGGGGAATCCGGGACTGTCGGCGCCGAGATCGAAGCGGTGGAACCTCTCGGGGAGAGCATGGATCTTTCGTTGAGGATCGGAGCGAGCAGAGCGGTCGCGAGAATACCAGCCCGACGAGGGCTGGCGGCGGGCGATCGGATCCGGCTCGCGGTAGACGTTTCGGGCGTGCACCTCTTCGAGGCACGGGGGGAAGAGGAGCGGATCGCGTGCGAACTGACCCACATTCACAGAAAGCAGGAGTGCCTCGCATGAGAACGACACAAAGCGGACGTACGGCGTTCACGTTGATCGAACTGCTCGTGGTCATCGCCATCATCGCGTTGCTGATCGGAATCCTGCTGCCCGCTCTGGGCCAGGCCCGCGAATCGGGTCGCAACGTGAAGTGCCAGGCGCACATGCGTGGGATCACCCAGTCGCTGCTGGTGTACTCGAACGATTACAAGAGCCAGTTCCCGCCGGTGCTGCACGACATCCCTGATCCGGAAACCAACCGGTTCAGCATGCAGTGGTACGACGAGAACCGGATCGGGCGGTACCTGCCGCAGGTTGACTTCACCAACATTGATCCGGGGAACAGCCGCAGCAACACCGTGGGCGGCGGCGTGATGGTGTGCCCGAACCACCCGGCCGGTGGTCGCTCCTACACGATGAACTTCTGGGCGTCGTCGGGTGGAAGCTGGCAGAACGATCCCTCCGGTCGTCCGCGTGTTTACAAGCCCGGCTCGAATCCGTTTGACCCGAGCGAAGCGCAGCGCGGCAAGCCCTTCGACGCCACCGTGGACAACGGTTCGTTCACCCTGCTGCTTACCGAGGCGTGGGGGCTCTGGCCGTCGGAGAACACCCCGGAAGTGACCTGGTTCTCCATCGGTTCGGCGGGCTTCGCGGGCGCACCGGCCCAGCGGTTCGGCGCGGGTTTCGGGATCACCACGCCTGGCGCGTTCTCCGGCCCGTGGCTCAACGCGGCCCCGGAAATGGCAGGCGTCACAACGCCTCTCGAGATGCGCAGCTTCGTGCCGTTCTACCGCCATCCCAAGCAGAAGGGCCGCTCCATCGAGCGGAAGGGTGGCGTGAACATGGCCATGGTTGACGGTCACGTTCAGCAGTACAAGTTCGGAGACCTCGTGGACGGAACCAACCAGAGCACGCGCAAGGTCGTCTGGTCGCAGAAGGACTTCGAGCTCCAGAACTGAGCATGGCGTGAGCAAGGACCAGGCTCAAACCCCTCCCGCGCGATCGCTCGCCGTCCGCATCATCGGCGCGATCGCGGCGGTTTCCAGCATCGTCGTCCTCGCGCTTGGTTCGCCCCGTCGCGAGGGGGTGACGATGTGGACCTTCGCGCGACTGCACCATGAACTCTACGTTCCCGCGGTCGCCGATTGGAATCGGGAGCACGAAACGAAGGTGACGTGCTCCGTGCTGGGCGTGCAGGCCATCGAGCAGCGCATGCTCTCCTCGTTCCTCTCTCGCACGCCCAGCGCCGAGCTGCTGGAGGTCGAGCGTCGCATCGCGGCGCGAGCGTTCGCGGGGCCACCGGAATCGATCGGGTTCCTGGATCTCACCGACAGACTCAGAGAAGAGGGTCTGCTCGACAAGATCAACGGCCCGTCGTTCACGCCGTGGACATCGCGAGGACGGATCTACGGCCTCCCCCACGATGTTCACCCCGTGATGCTGGGGTACCGCGCGGACATCGTCGAAGCGGCTGGCATCGATGTCTCCACCATCGAAACGTGGGACGACTTCATCCGCGTGCTGCGGCCGCTGATGCTGAATCCCGACGGATCGAAGCGAACAGACCGCTACCTTCTGAACATGTGGGAAACCCACATGGACTCGCTGGAGGCCCTCGTGCTTCAGGCGGGGGGCGGCGCCGTCAACGAATCCGGTCTGCCGATGCTCGACAACCCGGTCAACGCGCGCGTCCTCGCACATGCGGTCGCGTGGGGGCACGGCGCCGATCGGATCGCGGCCGATGCTCCGTACTTCAGCGCATCGGGCAACCAGTTGCTCCTCGATGGGTTCGTGATCGCTTCGTTCGTGCCCGACTGGATGTGCAATCTCTGGCGGAAGGAGATCCCGCAGCTCGCGGGGAAGGTCAAGCTCATGCCGCTGCCCGCGTGGGAGCCCGGCGGCCGGAGAACGAGCGTCTGGGGCGGCACCATGCTGGGCATCTCCAAGGACGCACCCAACCACGACGCACTCTGGGCCTTCGCCAAGCACCTCTACCTCTCGCCCGAGCTGTCCCGGAAGCTCTTCCTTGAAGGCGACATCATCAGCCCAGTCCGCGAGTTCTGGAATGATCCGGTCTACGACCAGCCGGATCCCTTCTTCAGCGGGCAGCCGCGAGGCCGTCTCTTTGTGTCCCTGGCCGATGATCTGCCGCCCAGGTACAACTCACCGTTTGGCGGGATG